>WBUH01000007.1 GCA_008933805.1 Bacteroidota bacterium | reverse complement strand
GGGTAAAAAGAATATGATATAGTAGAAGTGCAGGACACTGCTATGGACGGCATCATGGGCTTTTTGATGCACCCCGGTACCAGCGGGGTATTAATACTGCTGATATTTTTAGGCATTTATTACGAGTTGCAAAGTCCCGGTTTCGGCTTACCTACCGTAGTGGCTTTGGTGGCCGCTGCATTGTACTTTGCTCCGTTATATCTGGAAGGCTTGGCCGCCAACTGGGAGATTTTGTTGTTTATAGTGGGGGTAATACTGGTGCTGGTAGAGTTGTTTGCCATACCGGGGTTTGGCATTGTGGGCATAACGGGCATAGTAGTGGTGTTTATATCGCTGGTGCTGGCGTTGGTGCGCAATGTATCGTTTGATTTTAGCTACAGTGCCCCCGGCGATTTGGGCATGGCTGCCATGCGGGTAGTAGTGTCACTGGGTGCGTTTATAGTGTTTTTGTTGTTTTTCGGGGCATCGTTTTTCCGCTCTAAACTTTTTAAACGGATGGTATTGACGGATGATTTGGCAGACTCTAAAGCCAATACGATTACCATCAACCCCGATAATCCGTTGATTGGTATGCAAGGCGAATGCTTTGACAACCTGCGTCCGCAAGGAAAGATAAAAATAGGTGAAAAGATTTTTGCGGCTACTTCGCTGGGCGAATATATTGAAAGGGGCAGCCTTGTGATTGTTTTGAAGGAACAAGGCGGTTTGCTGGTGGTTAGGAAAGTGGAGTAAGCACCCCCGAGCTTGCCGAAGGGCGGCAGGCTCAGGATAAGTTAATAGAGTTCAGGATGTACAATTTTTCATACTTCAAAGAAAAGGAAAGACAGGTATTACTGGAGTTTATGGAGAGCAACCCGTTTGCTTTTTTAACGGGAAGTTTTTTATCAGGGCAACAGGTGGCTACACAGGTGCCTATGTTGTTAGACGAACGCAACGGTGAGTTGTTTTTGCAGGGGCATATCATGCGCAATACCGACCACCACAAGGCATTGGTTGAAAACCCTAATCCACTGGTCGTATTTACAGGGCCTAATGCGTATGTGAGTGCTTCGTGGTACACCAACCCCCAAATAGGGTCAACGTGGAACTATATGAGCGTTCACGTAACGGGTGAGCTGAGGTGGATGACTGCCGATGAATTAATAGCATTTATGCGGAAGTTTACCTTGAAGTTTGAAAATGGTAATACGGACTCTTTGACGATTTACGACAATCTGCCCGACTCGTTTTTAAGTAAAATGATGCCCGCTATTGCCGGTTTTGAGATAAAGGCTGAGAAGATGGACAACGTATTTAAACTGAGCCAGAACAGGGATAAAAAAAGCTATCTGAATATTATTTCAAAACTCGAAGAGCAAGGTGGAGACGGTGCGCAAATAGCAGCAGAAATGAAGAAACGCCAAAAAGAGCTATTTCCAGCAGGAGTAACATGGGACGGTTCGAGGTTTGATTCGTAGTGGAGTTAAGTAAGATATTTATTAAATATCACCCGCATATTGTGGCGGAAAAACACTAATACTTTTAAAATTAACAGAGTCAATGCTATAACTGTTTAGTGCTTTAGCATTTCCGATTGTATCGCATGAATGTCTGCTACAATTAAACCAACATAATAACTCTCCTTCTTTGGTATAAAAAACAGACCTTTCCAAACTGCCATTGTTTAGTTCTGAAGAATATATGTACAAGATACCCTGAGCGGTTTTAGATGTTGTAGCCAGTATATCAACTATTAGATATTTAGGAAGTTTTACATTTTTTCCATTGATAAAATGTTCGTCTTCGTTCATTTCATCAAAAGGGAGTTGTCTAACTGCTAGTACAGAATCTTTTTTTCTGAAGATTATCTGCTGATTGATAACTACGTTATTTCCTCCTTGAAAAACTAAGTCATTCAAATAAGTAGAATCGTTTTTTAAAGTTGTTTCAATGGTTACTGTATAATCATCAAAATGATGAACTGTTACGTGATAAGTAAAAAGGCTGTCCTTCTCAGGGTATTTTAGAGAAATCTCACTATAAACAGAATCGATATTACTATTTCGATCCGTTGAATCAGTAGTTTTAGGTCTGCAAGCAGTTAATAAGAGTATAACAACTATTGTAAGGAAAATGTACTTGTTCATTTGATTAAGGAAAGTCAAGATTTTTTAATTGTGAGCAAGAGACCAATGTAGACGATTCAAATTACTGATAATAAAACGTTTAACACTATAATCAATGTGGCCAAATATACATAGTATTGTTTGAGAGCCTTTCTTATCTTCATTAGTTTATAAATTGAAACCCACTCTTTTTGTTTTCCATATTCTTTGAGACGTCTAAGAGATTCTTCATCCGGAATAAAATTAAGTAAACAACTAAATGTCTTGAAAAGTGATTTTAGTACGTTACTGTCATTTGGAAACATTTTAGCCTTGTTTGGAGCATAAAAAGATGTTAGGTCATAAATTTTCAGTGAAATCAATACAGTTATAAAGAGATAAAAAAAAAGAAAAAGGGTGTTAATATAGAAAATGACTATTTCATTATTTGCTCCCCAAGCTAAAGAATGTGATTGAGACATTACATATGCTGTTTTTGAATACTTGGGGAATAATTCATTTGATTACTCCCCGAATATTTGTATAGTAATTAAAAACTATTTCAGTTTTTCATATTCAGCCCAAACAAAGTCAAACAGTTGCTTAATGTATTCAGGGCTAAAATCAAATTTTACACCGGCAGCGGCATAAATTTCAGGGATGGTAGCAGTATTACCCAAGCTAAGAGCTGCTTTATACAACTGTAACCCGCGTTGTGGGTTTTCGGTATAGTTTTTCCAAACACCTATTGCTCCTAATTGGGCAAAACCGTACTCAATGTAATAAAAGGGTACTTCGTAAATATGCAGTTGCTTTTGCCAAGCAGTGTTGTAAGCATCCTCGTACCCGCCCCAATCCGTTAGTCCTGTGCCGAATTCAGCAAAAATCTGCTTCCATGCCTCGGTACGTTCAGCAGCGGTGTGGGTAGGGTTGGTATATAACCAATGCTGAAATTTATCTACCGTAGCAATCCAAGGCAGGGTTTTAATCACCCCTTCCAGTTGCTCGGCTTTCGCACGGCGCAATTCGGCAGGATCTTTCATAAACTCGTCCCACACATCCATGCTTATCAACTCCATGCTCATGCTGGCAAGTTCAGCTACTTCGCTGGGGCAGCTCTTAAAGGCATTCAGTTCAAGGTCTTTGGTTAAAACGCTGTGTATGGCATGGCCGCCTTCGTGTACCATCGTTTCTAAATCGCGCAACAACCCTGCTGAGTTCATAAAAATAAAGGGGTAGTTGCTCACAGCAAGGGGGTAGTTGTACCCACCCGGAGCTTTACCAATACGGCTGTCAAGGTCAAGATGCCCCTTGGCGCGCATGGTACTGATTACCTCCCCAAAAAACGGGTCGAGGCGGTTAAACGCAGCAATAGTTTTTTCAGCCAACTCCTCGCCGTTGTTAAACGGGTGAACGGGGGGCAAACCGTCGGCATCCACATCCCCGTCCCAAGGACGCAGACGTTCGTACCCTAATTTTGCTTTACGTTCTTCGCCCAATTTTTTTGCAATAGGCACTACTTGAGTAGCCACTGCCTCGTGAAATTTGAAGCAATCCTCAACCGTGTAATCAAAACGGCAAAGGGCGCGGTGCATATAATCGCGGAAATTATCAAACCCTGTATTGGTGGCCAGTTTGTGGCGAAGGGTAATCAGTTTATCCAGCAAGGTGTCCAGTGTTTCCCTATCTTGCAGGCGACGGGCACTAATTTTTTCAAACGCTTCCTGGCGTATGTTACGGTCGGTTTTCTTCAGGTAGGCACCCGCTTGTTGTAGGGTTAGTTGCTTGCCTTCCAGTTCCACTGTCATAGCGCCATTTATGGTGCCGTATTTTTGACTTTCGGTTTGCAACTCTACCTCAATTGGTATATTTTCTTCCCTAAACAGTTCCAAAGCAGTAGCCGTATTGCGCAAGTAAATGCTGTGGGCACTATCGGTAAGTTGCTTTGCAAACGGCGAGTGAGCCATAATTTCGTTCAACGTATTTTCAATGGGCGAAATTTGGGGTTGTATCTCACTCACAAAGTACAAGTAAGCGTCCTCAATTTCTTTGTTTGCTGTATCGCAAGTCATGCGGATATACCGCCATGCAAGGTCTTCGCTCACAATGCTCTCAAGGTCGCTACGGTCTTTCAGCCATTGTTTAAACTCTTCGGGAGAGTTGATTTGTCGTTGGGTAAGTTGTGTAAAATAAGGCTCTAACGAAGCCCAATCGGTTACTTTATAGTCAGAAGGGATAAAAGTCATATTGTTTTATTAAGAACAGCGAATTTGGTGATTTTGTTTAAGAGTTGGTGTGGATGTGGATATTTACGATAGCCGGGCTTGCAACAATGGCACGACGGGTATGAAACCCGTCGTTGTTGAGCGTATCGTCTTCGAGGGTTTTAAACCCTCGAAGGCGCAGCCGGTTAAAAGAGCAGCATTTTATATGCTGCTTCAAATGTGAGCCGCGAAGGCACAAAGGTACGAACGGCCAAAGTGTTTTACTTAGCGTCTTTACGGCAAATCATGTTCAGAATTTTTATTCTGCCTTGGTTAATGTACTGTTCAATGATAAATGCGTACCGTCTTCTTTACATTCCGTTAAAAATACATATTTTTGATGCCGCGATAAACAACCTCCGAACTTGGAAGATAAAATCTTACTCACCCCGCAAAAGCTCAGCATTATCCTGCAAAGGCTTGCCTTCCAATTGTATGAAAACCACGGCGATTTAAGTAATACGGTAATTATCGGGTTACAGCCGCGCGGCGTACATTTTGGGAAAGTAGTGTGGGAAAAGGTGAAAGAAATTTCGGGCAACGATAAGATTCCGTTTGGCGAGTTGGACACTACATTTCACAGGGATGATTTCAGGCGCGGAGAGCCTTTGATACCCAGTACCAACCGTATTGATTTTTTGATTGAAGGTAAAAATGTAGTGCTGGTGGATGATGTACTTTACACGGGTCGCAATGTGCGTGCCGCCATGGACGCTTTGACGGCCTACGGACGACCACATCGCGTGGAATTAATGACACTGATTGACCGCCGCTACAGCCGCGAACTGCCTATAGAACCCGATTATGTGGGCAGCCAAGTGGATACGCGCGCCAATGATAAAGTGAAAGTATTTTTTGACCCTATAAACCAAAACAATCAGGTTTTGCTAATAACAGGCAATGAATAGCAGGCTTAGCTCTAATCACCTACTCGGAATTAAGAATATCAACGAAAATGATATACAGTTGATATTTGAAACCGCCGATACCTTTAAACAGGTAATCAACAGGCCCATTAAAAAAGTGCCCAGCCTGCGTGATGTTACCATTGCCAATATTTTTTTCGAAAACAGTACCCGCACCCGCATATCGTTTGAGTTAGCGCAAAAGCGTTTAAGTGCTGATATCATCAACTTCTCATCCTCGCAATCGTCGGTATCAAAAGGCGAAACACTGATAGATACCGTAAACAACATACTGGCCATGAAAGTGGATATGGTGGTGATGCGTCACCCCAAACCCGGTGCCTGTGTATTTTTGAGCAAGCACGTTGATGCCCAGATAATAAATGCCGGCGACGGCACCCACGAGCATCCTACACAAGCCTTACTGGATGCCTTTAGTATCCGCGAGCGGTTGGGCGATGTGGCAGGCAAAAAGGTGGTGATTGTGGGCGATATTTTGCACAGCCGCGTGGCTTTGAGCAATATCTTGTGTTTACAAAAACTGGGTGCAGAGGTGATGGTGTGCGGCCCTACAACGCTGCTACCTAAATACATTGATACCCTTGGCGTGAAGGTGGAAACCAATCTGCGCCGCGCACTGCAATGGTGCGATGTAGCTAATATGCTGCGCATACAGTTAGAGCGTCAGGATATTAAATATTTTCCTACCCTGCGCGAATACACGTTGCAATACGGACTTACGCTGGATATCCTAAACTCATTGGACAAAGAAATAACCATTATGCACCCCGGCCCTATAAACCGCGGGGTAGAAATAACCAGCGAAGTAGCCGACAGCCCCGATCACAGTATCATTCTTCAACAGGTTGAAAATGGAGTAGCCATCCGTATGGCGGTAATGTACCTACTGGCAGGGCAGGCAGGGTAATAATTCGCTATAGTCTTCAAAACTTTTCGCTAATCATCGGTAAGAAATTTCGTGCTACGCATATTAAGGGCTGATTTATCGGGAAAAGATTTCAAATAAACACGGTTTATAACCCATAATGCGTTGCCCTTGTTGTCTGTTTTATCAGCAATAACGGACGTTTCACGTTATTAAAAAATAATATTGCCAAAACTTAGCTGTAAAATTATGGGTGTAATTTGCACCTGTTTTTTTCATATCAAAGAAACTTTGGTATACCCCCTCTGTCAATAGCCGGACGAGGGGGATTTTTGTTTAGCTGAGCAAAAGATGTGATTAACCCTAAAACTACTCTCTATTGTTGGTTAAATTAAATGGATATGAAGAGACAGCTACTAAACTTGATTTTTTTAATAGGATAACCCCATTTTTTGTCTCACTATTTCCAAAATTTTTTTCACCTCCGAAGGAAAAAAGTGGTGCGTGAAAAAGATTTCTTTACCAGAATTCCTTTTGACAATAAAATTTCTCCGATATCCCTCTTTAATTGTGTCTATTTCATCATACCTTAATTTTGTATTTCGCCTCCATGGTCTTAATGGATAAAAGAATGTAATAGAGTAGTCATCAACAAATACAATAACATAGCTATCAACCAAAAGCAGCCACATTCCTCCTGTAGCAAACAGTAGTATTTTAACTATAGCACCCACTATGCTTTCTGATAGAAAGACTACAAGCACCAACACTGCGAGAATAAGAATAAAGTTTGTTAATCCCAGCAGTAAAGCACTTTTTAGAGAATTAAATTTATGTTGCATGGAAAAGAGCCAAGTATACTTCTTTTGTCAAATAATGCAAACTATTATCTTCGCCCCTATGAAGGAAATAGTGGTTAGCGGTATACGCAGCACAGGAAAACTGCACTTGGGCAACTATTTTGGTGCCATTGTCAATTTTTTAAAAATGCAGGAGCAACACAATTGCTACTTTTTTATTGCTGATTGGCACTCGCTCACCACGCACCCAACTCCTGCCGATTTACGCAGCAGCGTTCGCAATGTACTGGTTGAATACCTTGCTTGCGGTATCGACCCTAACGTGGCTACATTGTACATACAGAGCGATATACCTGAAATTGCAGAGTTGTACCTGTACCTGAATATGCTTGCCTATAAAGGTGAATTGGAACGTGTAACTACCTTCAAAGACAAGGCTAAAACTCAGCCCGATAATATAAACGCTGGTTTGCTAACCTACCCCGTACTGATGGCGGCGGACATTATCATTCACCGTGCAGCGTATGTGCCTGTAGGCAAAGACCAAGAGCAACATTTGGAAATGGCCCGCACCTTCGGGAACCGTTTTAACCATTTGTATGGCGAGGAGTTTTTCCCCGAACCGCAAGCATATAACTTTGGTAACGAGTTGGTGAAAGTGCCCAGTTTGGACGGCAAGGGCAAGATGAGCAAAAGTAACGGTGACCATACTTCGATATTTTTGCAAGACACCCGCGACGAGATTATCAAAAAGATGAAACGCTCGGTAACCGATAGCGGCCCTACTGAACCCAACCAAGCCAAGCCCGAACCGATACAAAACCTGTTTGATTTGATGAAGCTGGTTTCAAAACCAGAAACCTATGCTCATTTCGATAATTTGTATAATACCTGTGCCATACGCTACGGTGATTTTAAAATGCAGATTGCCGAAGATATGGATGCGTTTGTAGCCCCAATTCGTGAGAAAATGGAGGCAATTAGCAACGACGATACCTACATAGCCAATGCACTGAAAACAGGTACTGAAAAAGCCCGTGAAAGTGCTCAAGCTACCATCAAAGAAGTACGCAGGCTCATTGGTTTTGGTAAGTTTTATTAAGCGGTAGGGGGCAACCCCGATGTTTGATAACTTCCCTTGTATTTCCCTTTTGATGATTGACCGATAGCTCAATCCCGTGTCATTTTTACCGCAGGGAAGAACCTTATTTCAAATGTATTAGCAAAATGGAATAAGGCGCTTCACTATCGTTCAGCATAACAGCTGCAAGAGCCGAGGCCTCTGTTCCTGCCGAGGGGCTTTGTAATCTTTGTGTCATAATATACGTTTTCAGTAAGTTACGCCCCGCTTTTTAGTCTATTTTTATGTCAGTTGTTGGGATAGTTTTTTAATTACTGATGTATAAACCCTATACTTTACTGGTAGTGCTGGCATTTCTTATGGGATGTGGCCAACTCTACGCCCAATCGTTATCAGGTACAATTCGTTTCACTGAAAACAAGGGACAGATAACCGATGAAAACGGCATTCCTGACGCAACAATATTATATACTGCCAAGCTAAACGGGGCTACAGCATACATCACCCGTAAGGGAATCAATTACGTATTTAATAACAAAACTACTACTTACCGCCTGGATGTTGAGTGGCAGGGTGTTGCCGAAAAGGGCTTATCAATAGGGGAGGAGGCTCAGGGTCACGAAAACTTTTATCTTTCGCATTGCCCTCAAGGAATTATGGGGGTAAAAACCTATAAAAGGGTGGTACTACATAACATTTATCCGTTTACAGATGTGGTGTTGTATGATAATAACGGGTTGCTTGAATACGATTTTGTAGTCCATCCCGGAGGTAATCCCAATCAAATAAAAATCAACTACAAAGGGGCTGACTCAGTTTTTTTATCACCCCAAAACGAGTTAATCATAAAAACTCCGTTGGGTAACATTACCGAGGCTGCTCCTGTTTCTTACCAAAGGACAGGGGAGATAAAATCTAAGTACGTGCTTGCGGGAACTACAGTGGGATTTGCATTTGACCTAGGTTTTCATCCGTACCTGACGCTGACTATTGACCCCGTGATAAAAATTTGGGGCACGTATTACGGCGGCACTAAAAACGATGAAGCTACTTCGGTATATACGGATGTGGACGGTAATGTGTATTTGGGCGGTAATACGTTTAGCGATCATGTGATTGCCCAAAACGGCCACCAAAATACCCGCACTGATAACTGTGATGCTTTTATAGCCAAGTTTGATAAATACGGCAACCGTTTGTGGGCTACGTATTACGGCGGTGAGAATAACGACAGGCTTACTAAAATTACCCCATACTCGGCAGCAGGGTTTTATCTGTGCGGCACTACTCAAAGTGATTCGTTGATTGCATTTGGCGGGCACCAAACCCAAAAGGGGGGCAAGGGGAAAGCCAGTGATAAGGATGCTTTTTTGGTGAAATTTGATAGCAGCGGGGTGCGTTTTTGGGCTACTTATTTTGGAGGCTACAACGATGAGTTGGCCTATGGTTGTGCGGTAGGAAGCGACGGGGATATATATCTGTCAGGCTCTACTACAAGTCCTACAGGAATAGGCTTTAATGGTTTTTTGAACAGTTATAACGACGATGTATTGCCCGATGCCTTTTTAGCCAAATTTGACAGGAACGGAATTTTGCGTTGGGCGACTTACTATGGTGGACTTTTTAGCCACGAATACGGTATTGTAGCCACAGGGCCCGCAGGCGAAGTGTATTTGGCAGGTCATACGGAAAGCAGTACCGATATTGCCGAAAATGGTCATAAAAATACTTTTTCGGGCGTGAAGGATGCTTTTTTGGTGAAGTTTAACAGCAACGGCAATCGTATTTGGGGTACTTATTTTGGAGGGACTGAATACGATGATGTAAAAGACTTTACAACCGATGGCGAAGGCAATTTATATTTTACAGGGCTTACGTATAGTAAATCGCAGGTAGCAAACGGCGGTTACCGCAATACCATAGCAGGGTTGGGTGATATTTATATTGCAAAAGCAGATAGTAGCGGAACGCCTGTATGGAGCACTTACTATGGCGGATACGACGACGATGAGGCGCTGAAAATAGTAACAGATAACAAGAGCAACGTATATGTGAGCGGAAAGACCCGAAGCACAGCCGGCATTTCATTCGGGCAGGCCGGCAATACATTGCAAGGGGGAGCCGATGCTTTTGTAGTGAAACACACTGCAAGCGGAGCCCTTGATTGGGGCATGTACGTAGGAGGTGATGCGGAGGAAGATGGTTTTGTAGCCATTGATACTGCTGGGTTGTTGTATTTGTGCGGTACTACCACCAGTTCGGATATTGCAAAAGACGGACATCAGAATACAAAAGACAGTGTAACCGATGCGTATTTGGTGAAATTTTCTCCCAAGGCTGCCCGTTTACAGCCCATTGTGAAACAGCAGCTTTGCCCCGGTGAAAACGTTAGGATAGATTATACGGTAATTACACAATTAGATACAGGCAATACTTTTACAGCATATCTAAGCGATAGCGTAGGGGAGTTTAGTAAAACCCAACCAGCAATTGCACTGGATAAAAACTACCTACAGGGTTCAGACAGTTTTACTTTTCGCCTTCCCGAAAATTTACCGCCGGGGTATAATTACAGAATACAGGTAATATCATCTATGCCTGCCGATACCCTGACAAGCGCGGCCATCACTGTTAAAGCAAAGCCCGATGTTCGTTTTCTTATAAATGATACTGCACAATGCCGTTTGGGAAATTTATTTGGCTTTACCGATAGTACGGATGCGGCTGTAGATTGGCTGTGGGATTTTGGTGATAATATCAAATCTACCCTGCAACACCCTACGCACAGCTACGCAAATGACGGCATTTATAAGGTGGAACTTAAGGTAAGGGCAGCTAACAATTGCAGTAACAGCGATTCAGCAACAGTAATAGTATTGCAAACCCCTGTTAGCGGGTTTATGACAGATAATGTTCAAATGTGTCTGAAAGACAATAAGTTTAAGTTTACAGATACATCAAAGGGAACGATTGTGAAGTACGGTTGGCATTTTGGGGAAATGGGAACCGCAAACCCCGATACCACCGCTGATGCTGTTAAAACATACGCTGCGGCAGGTAGTTATATCGTTTGGCATAAAGTGATAAACGATATAGGTTGCTCTGATTCAACAGCAACACTTGTGCGTGTATTTCCTCAACCCGATACCCCTGTGATACAAGGAAGCAGTTTCGTATTGGGCAGAAGCACCCAAGTATATCAAGTAACCCCGTCGGCGGGTACTTTTTATAGCTGGTGGGTTGATGGCGGCACGTTGCAAAGTGGAAACGGCACCCCGCAGATAACTGTAGTGTGGAATAACGGTCCTGTAGGTAAACTGCGGGTGGTAGCCACTACCGTTTTTGGCTGTGTGGGCGATACCATTGAGTTTACAGTGGGGATTAGTCCTGTGGGGATTGATGAAGTGGCCTCTAAACAAGGGATAGCGGTATATCCCAATCCTGCAACGGATGTTGTAACTGTTGAAAGTTTGGAAACGATTGGGCAAGTTGTTTGCCGCGATGTATCGGGCAGAGCAGTTACGATACAACTCATTCAGGGGAATACCTACAACGTTTCATTGTTGGCCAAAGGTTTTTATACCGTTGAAGTAATTACTATGCAAGGCACATCGTACATACATAAATTCATTAAGCAATAAGGCTAACACCCCTTTGTGTTTCCCCTTGATAGGGGAAAGCTTGCGCAAAGCTATGATGGTTGATATAGACTGTCTTTCTGACCGCAGGGAAGAACCTTATTTGAAATGTGTTAACAGAGTCTAATAAGGTGCTTCACTATCGTTCAGCATGACAGTAAACCCAGTCATTGCAAGGTTTCACAAAGTAATTTCACCTAATCAATACAAACGGATTGCTTCTAAACCCGAAGACGGTTTTATCGCAATGACGGAATGCGGGTACAGTGCGGTTGCCCATCCTGAGCCTGTCGAAGGAGTGTGTAGGGCGACACCCCTTTGTATTTCCCCTTGATAGGGGAAAGCTGGCGCACAGGCGGTTAAAATTCTAAACAAGAAATTCTAAAAACTGTTGATTGTAAACGGATTGCTTCTAAACCCGAAAACGGTTTTATCGCAATGACGGAATGCGGGTACAGTGCGGTTGCCCATCCTGAGCCTGCCGAAGGAGTGTGTAGGGCGATACCCCTTTGTGTTTCCCCTTGATAGGGGAAAGCTTGCACACAGGCGGTTAAAATTCTAAATTCTAAACAAGAAATTCTAAAAACTGTTGACTTGTAAAAGGATTGCTTCTAAACCGAAGACGGTTTTATCGCAATGACGATAGACGTACGAGTGCGGTTGCCCATCCTGAGCCTGCCGAAGGAGTGTGTAGTGCGACACTCCTTTGTATTTCCCCTTGATAGGGGAAAGCTTGCGCAAAGCTATGATGGTTGATATGGACTGTCTTTCTGACCGCAGCGAAGAACCTTATTTGAAATGTGTTAACAGAGTCTAATAAGATGCTTCACTATTGTTCAGCAGGACAGAGGAAAGTGCGCCAGCTATTAAACCTTACCGGTTACTTTCTTTTTCCTATCACGCACTGCAAGTACAATACTGATAATGGTGGCAGCTACCATAGTACCCAGCGTAATGTAATCTACCAATACCTGATTGAGGTTTAATCCCGTGATTTTTAAAATAAGGAAGTGGGTGTAAGATTCGCTGGTATCAATAATGCCCATTTGGCGGCGAATGTCCCAATGCAAATCGGTGCAGGCACAATAGCCCATGCCGTACCAAATGCCCAAAATAAACCACGACGAATAGGTAAGGGCAAGTCCGTATAAATGCCAACGGCGCAAGCGCGGCCATATCCAGCCGAACATATTAAATAACATGAATACGGTATGGAAAACGAAGAAGAAAACGTTTAAGAATGCCAACATAACCGGATAACGCTGATGCGTGTCGGTTTGGTATTTGTCCTTCGGCAAGCTCAGGACTTTTCGACAGGCTCAGGATACTTCGACAAGCTCAGTAATCCTTGGCAGGCTCGGAGGGCTTACTTTTTAAGTATCTGTTTGGCGTGATCTTTTGATACCACTTTGCGGATTATTTCAGTGATAATGCCGTTTTCATCCAACAAAAAGGTGGTACGTAAAACGCCCATATAGGTACGGCCAAACAATGTTTTTTCAGCCCACACGCCATAATCCTGCACCATTTTGGTTTCGGTATCGGCCAGCAAATCAAAGGGTAGGTTTTGCTTGGCTATAAAGTTGCGGTGCTTTTGCTCACTATCGGGGCTTATGCCCAATATGGTGTATCCTGCTTTTTTCAGTTTTGCATGGTTATCGCGCAGGTTGCAGGCTTCAACGGTGCAAGTTGGGGTGCTGTCTTGGGGGTAAAAGTACAACACTACTTTTTTACCTTTCAGGCTATCAAGGGTAACGGTTTTTCCGTTTTGGTTGTTTAAGCTAAAATAGGGGGCCTTATCGCCTTCTTTCAATTCTGTCATCGTTCTATGGTTTGCAGCAGCGCTGTAGTGTTTTTCTTTTTATCAGTAACAATCAATTTGAAATCATGTTTTCCTGCGGTCATTTCTTTTGGCAAAATTCCGTACAGCATATCGTCTTTGGCATCGTATTCCATCAGCCACCAATTACCGTCAATGTAGGCATTATAACTCTCAATCCCGCTCAGGGCATCTGTAATGCGCACTGATACAAGGCTGTCACGCACTTTAAAACGGTCAACCACAGGCGGTATATCATCATACGCTACACTAAAAATACCAAAGGTTTTGCTGTTGGCTGTCACCGTTCCGTTTTGGTAGCTGCCGCCTTCGCTGCTCATGTATTTCAGTCCTTTGCCCGTAAGGCGCACCACCACCAGTTTTTCAACATCAAGGGCTTTTGTATTTTTTGGGGTGATGGAAATGCTGAACGATTTGTGCAAAGGTACATTGGCATCCATCACACTGATATAGCCTGCGTACAATCCTTTTCTTTTAGCAGGAGTAATTTTTGAAGTAACAACAATGGTATCATACAAAGCCCCTTTAGGCAAAGTGAAGCTGTAGCCGCTGCCGGTGTACGTATAATTTTTTGAAGAGTAGGCATACGTGGTGCTTTTTGTTTGCGGAAAGAAAGCCATAAACGCCTGCTGGTTGGTATCGCCCTGTAACAATATTTTGATGGTATCTGCAAAGCTTGCTAAATCGTAGGCTCTGATGGCTATTGCTTTAGTTTCACCCTGTGATAGCTTAACGGCTGCCTTGGGCAATGGGTCGTAAAACGGCATTTGGTTACCATCGTCAACAAAACACTTGTGCCAGCGGTTGCTATTGTTTTTATAATCGCTGTATTCAATGTGGGCGTTTACCATTCGGGTATCGTCAAAGGCAAAACGGTCAATCCCGCACCCGAAAATCTTCTCTCCGTTGGCCAATACGTCTAAATAATTAATGTGTACCCCGTCGTTTGGTTCGTTTATAAAATCCTCGCCCCAAGCGGCAAAGGCATAATTACCCGGACGCACCTTCACTGTATCGTCAGTTTTTTGCTTTACTTCAACATAAGGGTAGTGGCCGTTTTTGTGTTTAAAATCTTCATCTATCTCATACACCAAATAACTCTTTGCCAAACGGGGTGAGTAACTGTCTTGTATGGGTAGACCGAACAGCAAGGGGTCTATAATTTCTTCGCTTTTGGTATCGCGTATTTCAAAGTGCAGGTGAGGCCCAGTAGAGCCCCCGCTATTGCCTGAGAATCCAATAGTGTCGCCTTTTTTGAAGCTGTATAAAGCTCTTTGCGGGAACATCTCAACATCAAAACTTTTTTGGCGGTATTGCTCGGCACGCACTATGCTATCCAGCAAGGGACTAAAGCGTTGCAAGTGTGCATACACTGTGGTGTATCCGTTGGGGTGATTCATATATAACGCCCTGCCATAACCAAAGGGCGAAACTTTTATACGGACAATGTATCCATCGGCGGCGGCCACAACGGGAAGCCCCTCTTTGCCAAAGGTTTTAATATCTATACCTGAGTGAAAATGATTACCCCTTACAGCACCAAAATTGGCCGAAAGATAAAGGGTAGTATCAATGGGTGAGCGGAAATATCCGGTGGGGTAGTTTTGCGCTTTTGCAGCAACCCCCGCTACGATTGTAAGTAAACACACTATCCAACGCTTCATACTTAGCAAAATACATTTACCATGCCGTATTTGGCAGGGTTATATATACACAGGTGTTGATAGGCTTACTTTATTTCGAAATCAAACAGCATTTCGTTTTCTAGAAAGCCTTGCAGGCGGTCGCCTATGGCAACGGGGCCCACTCCGGCAGGAGTACCTGTGAAAATAAAATCTCCTTTTTTAAGCGTGATGTATTGAGATACAAAACTGATTATTTTGTTGATATTAAACAGCATATCAGCCGTATTACCGTTTTGCACCAGCTGCCCGTTTTTTAGCAACTGTATGTTTAGGTTTTGCAAATCGGCAAAGCGGGTTTTATCCACCATGTTCCCCACAGCAGCCGAGTAATCAAAAGCTTTAGCCAGTTCCCACGGTAAGCCTTTTGCTTTTAGCTCGCTTTGCTTATCACGGGCGGTAAAGTCAATACCCACAGTAATTTCGTTATAATATTTGTGGGCAAAGCGTTCTTCAATTTTTTTACCGTGCTTGTCAATACGTATTACCAACTCAAGCTCGTGGTGCACATCATTGCTAAACGAAGGGATGTAAAACGGCAAGTTGTTGCGCAGGTGGGCAGTATCAGGTTTAAGAAAAATAACGGGTTCAGCAGGAACGTCGTTTTTCAGTTCTTTGGCGTGGTCGGCATAGTTGCGGCCTATGCAAATAAATTTCATATGCTTGCAAATATTGCAAAAAGTTTACGGATAGTTTGGGTGATATTTACCAAAACTATGAAACCGGTAGTTGTAGCTAGCTTGTTTGTTATTTTGTTTGCAGCTTGCACGGGCAGCCGCTACGGACATTATGGCTATGTGAAGCGGGGAGGGGAGGATGTAACCGAGAAAGTACATCGTAGCCGAAAACAATTGGTTAAGCAACCTGAAAAATTGGCAAACAAAGCTTCGGGCATTTCAGTAACAAATTATAACGATACAGCTTTACCTCAGTCCATTTCAATGCCTGTAAGTAACAAGTCAGGTTCAGTTCTGCATGTAATTACGAACGAAGAAAACGAGTCTCAATCAGCCGTAGCAACAATAATAACAGAGAATGAGGAGAATCCTAAGCCAAACAAAAAAGCTATTGGTAGTTTAGGGTATGGCATAGGTGCTTACGTTGTAATTTTGATACCTATTCTTGGAATTGCTTTTTCTATTGCGTTTGCAATCATTGCGATAAGGCGGGGAATGGAGGCTTTACGAGAAATGGATGCAGAACCTGAAAAGTATAAAAACAGGGCGTCAGCAATAGCGGGGGTAGCTTTAGGAACAATATTTCTGTCCATACTCATTTTTGCAATTTTAATGTTGATGTTTTCCGCTGTTGGGTTCACCATTCCGTTTATCCCCTTTTTCTAAGCAAAAAAAATCCCGCTAAGTATTTCTACCCGCGGGACTTTTAAACTTAAAAACGTTTATGAGCTTATAAGCCTAGCAAAAATGCGCCGGGGTCTTTACCACCGGTTAGTAATTGCATTGGGTTTTCTAATTGTTGTTTTACACGCACCAAGAAACTAACCGATTCGCGACCGTCGATAATACGGTGGTCGTATGAAAGGGCAATGTACATCATCGGGCGGGCTACAATTTGTCCGTCAAGCACAATCGGGCGTTCAACAATGTTGTGCATACCCAAAATGGCCGATTGCGGAGGATTGATAATCGGTGTTGACATTAGCGAGCCAAACACACCACCGTTGGTGATGGTGAAGGTTCCGCCTGTCATTTCTTCAATCGAAAGTTTATTATCACGGGCACGGGTTGCAAGACGGGCAATATCCGCCTCAATCTCGGCAAACGTCATGGCCTCAGCATTACGTACCACAGGAACTACCAAGCCTTTAGGGGCTGATACCGCGATAGAAACGTCGCAGAAATCATTGAATACAATTTCTTCGCCGTCGATTTGTGCATTTACCGAAGGAAATTCTTTCAATGCATTGCATACCGCCTTCACGAAGAACGACATAAAGCCTAAGTTGATGCCGTGTGCCTCTTTAAACTTGTCTTTATGTTTAGCGCGCAAATCCATAATCGGCTTCATGTTCACCTCATTAAAGGTAGTAAGCATGGCCGTTTCGTTTTTCACCGACACCAAACGTTTAGCAACCGCCTTGCGCAGGTTGGTCATTTTTTCGCGACGGTTGTTGCGGCTCTTCTCATCATTTGTAGTGATGCTAAGTTTAGCAGCCATGGCATCCGCTTTGGTGATGCGGCCGTCTTTGCCTGTACCTTTCACAGTAGCAGGATCAACGCCTTTTTCCGAAAGTATTTTTTGTGCCGATGGAGAAGCAGTGCCCGAAGCATAAGTAGCATTGGTTTCTGCTGCTTTTTCAACAGGTTTGCTTTCAGCCTTAGGCTGTTCGGCTTTTTTCTCCTCTTTCTTTTCAGGGGCAGGAGCTGCTCCGGCAGGTTTAGCCGCCGATGTATCAATGCTGCCTATAATGGCACCAATTTCAATAGTATCACCTTCGGCAGCGGTTATTTTCAATACACCTGCCGCCTCGGCATTCAATTCAAACGTTGCTTTATCACTCTCAAGCTCGCACAGCACTTCATCCATTTCCACATAATCACCATCTTTTTTCAACCAACTGGTAAGGGTAACTTCTGTTATCGATTCGCCTACGGTAGGTACTTTAATATCTAAAGCCATCGGGGTTATTTTAAATTTTGTGCGAAATTAGGGAATTACGTTCAAAAATGATGTGTTTGTTAAGTGTGAGTTTGCAAATAAGCGGAGCTTTTAAGCAGAATTTTAATCACAAAGGCCAAGTATTTGCCGTTTCATTGGGACGGGTTGAAACCCATCCCTGTTACAATTACGTTATGGTGAGGACTTAAGTCCTCACCATAACGTAATTGCGATAGCGTAGGATTTTAATCCTACGACATCAAATCAGCTCCGACAAACACCAAATAAAAAAGCGCAAAAACACTTAGTGTCTTTGCGCCTTAGTAGCATATAGAAGCGTTAGGATTAACGCATCATAAAATCATCGGCGTAGTAGGTCATAAAAATGTAAAGGCCAAGTATCACCAATACATTTACCACCCCGATGATAATAAACATCAACGTTTTTTTCTTTTTCATTACGAAAGCGGTGCTACGTATTGTGCGTCAGCATTGGCAAGTGCTGCGCGTACCCAACGACCTTTTTCTTCGGCTGTGCGGCGCACGGCAAGACGCTCTTTGTTGCAAGGACCGTCGCCGTTGATTACACGTTTAAATTCTTCCCAATCGGGTTCAGTATAATCCCATTTGCCGGTTTCCTCGTTTTTGCGCAACAAGGGGTCGGGTATCACCAAGCCCAAGTCCCAAATTTTTGGAACGTACATGTTTAAGAATTGCTGGCGCATATCATCGTTAGTAGCCATTTTCACCTTCCACTTCATCAGCTTCTCAGTATGCACCGAAATTTTATCCGATGGCCCGAAGAAGTGCATCAACGGAGGCCACCAACGGGTAAGCGCTTCTTGCACCATTTGGCGTTGAGTTTTAGTGCCCGTAGCCAAATACACCACGTTATCGTGTCCGTATTTCAAGTGAAACGATTCTTCGGCACAAATCCTGTCCAAAGCACGGCAATATGGGCCGTAAGAACCTTTAGAGTTCGCCACTTGGTTAATAATTGCGCCTGCGTCCACCAGCCATGCTATTACGGCACTATCCGCCCAAGTATATGCAGGGTAGTTAAATATGTTTGAGTATTTTGATTTACCGTTGATAAGGTCATTAATCATGTCCTCGCGGCTTTTACCAAGCGTTTCGGCAGCACTGTACAATAACTGAGCGTGACCTACCTCGTCTTGCACCTTAGCCATCAACGCCAATTTGCGGCGGAAACCGGGTGCGCGGGTAATCCAGGTACCTTCGGGCAGCGCACCAATAATTTCTGAATGGGCGTGCTGCTCAATCATACGAATTAATTGCTTACGGTATTCAGTAGGCATCCAATCCTTTGGTTCAATCTTTTCGCCACGTTCAATACGGGCTTCAAACTCTGCCATTAACTCAGGGTTATCCTCGTTGGCAAACTTGTCGTTAGGGTCAATATATGCGCTTCCGTACATGGTAGTATGTTTTCAGTTTTTAGTTACAGTTTATTTAGTAAGGTTTGGGTTTGCTAAGACCCATCAATACAAAATCACTAAGTTTAGTGGCAATCTGCTCCGGAGTCATTTCTCCCGTAGGCTTGTACCATTCGGTAATCCAATTTAGTGATGAGAGTATGTTTAGCACCGCAAATTTTTTATCTACGTCTTTAAACAAATTTTCATCCTCACCGTTTTGTAATATCACCGTAAATTCTTTCTCGTATTTATCACGCAGGGCAATAAACGCAGAGCGGTTGTCGCCTGTAAGGTATTTCCACTCGTGCAAAAAAACGGTTGAGCGGGTAAGGTTGGCCGTTAAAATTCCAATGTGGTTTTGTATGGCCATCCGTAATTTCTTTTCCGCATCAAAATAAATATCATTCACTTCATCAATAGCCTTTATAAACAAATGGGCTGTATCAAAGCAAATGGAGTGCAGTATTTCTTCTTTACCGCTGATGTGGTTGTAAAGGCTAGCGGCCTCAATACCCATTTTTTCAGCTATGTCGCGCATACTGGTAGCCATATAGCCCCGCTCGCTAAATAGTTTCGCGGCGGTTTCGGTGATTTGTTCTTTGCGTGAAATTCCGTTACTGTTGGGCATAACTAACGTATGTTAGTCAAAGGTAGGGGATTGGTTTGAGAATGTCAAGTGGTGGGGATAATTGAGTGAGTTACACCCGAAAACAAATTTTATTTTTGTGAAAACTAACAAGTGTATGCGTTTTACAAAACTTTATATCCCCAAAGAGTTATACGATAATAACATTGCTGACATAGAAATGGGACGGCTAAATCAAATAGTTGTTTTAGTTGGTAAAAATGGTTCGGGCAAATCACGGATTCTTGAAAAATTAAGTAGGTTTTCAAGTGTATATAGGAATATAGGGGACGCTGAGTTGAGCAGAGAAGAAAATGCTATAGCAAGCCATGTAGATAATTATAATAGAAATAAAGAAAATTTTGAGAGGATAGAAAAACTTCATCCTGGATCGACTACATTTAATAAAGATGAGACTTTGGGTAGAATCTCAAAAGACATAACAAATGCTAGAAAAAACTTAGATGCTCTTTTGAATAGTTATTTATCAAAGCCATCACATGGAGCAAGAGGAAGTATTAGCTTTATCCCAAAAGTGACTTCAATGAGTGATCCTGTAGACTCAAAATATGGTGATTTGCAATTGAGTTCACTCAGATTGACACTTGGTAACTTACCTCAATTACCAACAATTGTATTACCAGTCATACAGTCAATTCAAAATAGATATTATGAGGTTAAAAGAGAGGGCTTTGAAGGGGAAAAAGTCGAAATTGAAAAAGCGGAAATAGAATATCAAAACTTAAAATATTGGGTTAAAGAGTTTTTAGGTGTTGAACTTAAAAGAGATACTAACGGGAATGCAAGTCTCTTTGGTTTCAAAATTGGTGATGCAAAGTTATCTGATGGGCAAGCAATACTTCTTCAGCTCTGCATTACTCTTTATCAAACAACTAAAGATTTGAATAATTATATTATATCAATAGACGAACCCGAAAACCACATGCATCCTTCTGCAATAATTGAGGCATTAAATAAGATTATTGAAGCTACTAAAGAAAGCCAAGTATGGATTGCTACACACTCATTGCCTATTATAGCTTATTTGGCATCGTTACCGGAAACAAGTATATATTATGTGGAAGACGGAAAAGTGAGTTTTGCGGGCTCTACCCCTGAAAAGGTATTGGAAGGATTGCTGGGAGACGAAGAACAGATTGGAAAACTGCATGATTTTATTGGGTTGCCTGCCCAATATGCTATTAACTTATATGCGTACCAATGTTTGTTTGAACCTGCTGTGGTGGAAACGGGTGCCGATGACCCGCAAACCAACCAAATAAAAAATGTTTTAGACGGACTTAGAAAAGATAAAAGTTTAAAATTATTGGATTACGGCGCGGGAAAAGGCAGGTTACTGGCAAACATTGTTGAAACGAATAAAGAGTTATTGCAAGCATTGGATTATGTAGCGTTTGATAAGTTTGCTACTAATAAAAGCTACTGTGAAGAGGTAATTACATCTGCTTATGAGCATAAATCTAATAGTTACTATAATTCAATGGTTGATTTAAAGGCAGTTCATAAAGGGAGTTTTGATGTTGTATTGTTATGTAACGTTTTACACGAGATTCCCCCTTCTGAATGGCTTGATTTAATAAAAAGCATAACTGCCCTATTAAATGAAAATGGCATTTTATTAATAGTAGAAGACTCTCAAATACCTATTGGAGAAAAAGCACATCAGCATGGCTTTATTGTGTTCGATGAAGCTCAAATAAGGGAACTGTTTGCCATATGGTCAGCAAACGACTTTATAAGTCAGCAGCATTCGATAGAAAAAAGTCGATTAAAGGCACATCTTATTCCTATGAAATATTTAGCTAATATCTCAGAAAAGACTAGGAAAGACGCCTTAAAGTCTCTCAATGAAAAGGCTAAAGAAGAAATTAACAAGTTAAGAGATCTTGATCCTAAAAGTTTAACTTTTAAGCAAGGAAGGGAACACGCTTTTTGGGTGCAACAGTTTGCAAATACACAATTGGCTTTGGATACAATGTAATAACCAAGTCTCAAACCCTCTTTTCCCCAATTACAAAAGAAAAAAGTTATGCCGAAATATGCATTTGGGGAAACAGTGAAAACCGGCTATGAATTGGCGGTTGGGGGTATATTGATGCCTTATGTTAAAGGGGAAAGAGTTGAACCTGTATGCAGGTTATGGGGCGATTTTTGGCGACGGGGTGAGCTTGCGCTGTTGTTTGGTGAGCAGGGGGTGGGTAAATCGGCTTTGGCGGTTCAAATTGCCGATGCGATAAGTAGGGGAGTTGACGGTGGCGGTATGCCCATGGAGTGCGGTGCGCAAAAGGTGGTGTTTTGTGATGTGGAACATGACGTGAAGGTTTTTGAACGGCGTTGCGGCGGGATAGTGTTTGACCCTAATTTTATTCGTGTGGGTATTAACCCGCTATACGGAAATTCAAGTTATTTGGGTGCGGCTTATTTTGAAGCACTTGAAAATACTTTGAAGGACAGCGGTGCACGGGTGCTGGTGATTGATAGTGTTACAGCTATAAAAAATATGGCTTGTTATGACCCGAAGCAGGAACTTTATTTTGCGAGCAGGTTGCGCATATTGCAACGCAAGCTTGACTTATCGGTGCTGGTGGTAACAGATACACAGGGTATTGGCCACAGGGGGCGTTTGTTGTACAGGCACATGGCGGGGGTTAGGTATTGGGCAGGGTTTGCTGATAGTGCTTTTGGTATGGGTTTTTGCGGCGATGGTGCAGGCAGGCGGTACTTGATACAGTTTAAAAGTACTGAGGGTATTGTGTATTGGGCATCTAATGTGCTTTGTTGTGATGTGGTTTCAGAAAAAGACTTTAAAGGGTTTAGGTTTACGGGAACGGGCAGGGAGGCAGAGTTGTTGCAACCACCTTTGGGTGAGCCTGAGACTTCGATTTTGAAGTTGAAGCGGGAAAACCCGCGATTGTCGTTGCGGAAAATCGCTGAACGTATTGGAGTTAGTAAAATGAAGGTGAAGCGTGTGTTGGATAAGTATGGAGTTAAGCCATTGTAGTGTCCCATTTTGTCCCACGCATTTGGGATAATTTGTTGGCTGTTAAATTGTTTTAAATGAGTCGGTTGCGCCGTTTTTTAGATTGTCCCAACTGTCCCACCTATAAATCAACCCCCAAACAATACAAAAACAGCCGGTTTTTTGTGGTAATCAGGGGTGTTTTTCAGCCATTTATCAATGGATTGAGAAACGATAGACTCATCGGGAAGGGTTAGGTTGCAGGCAACACAGAGCATGGTTTGTGGTGAACAGTGCTTCATAATATCAGCCAGTAGCGGGTTGTTGCGGTAAGGAGTTTCTATAAACACCTGTGTTTGTTTTCGTTCCCGCGATTCTTTTTCCAAGAACTTCAGTTTTTTTGCCCTTTCGGCAGTATCAATGGGCAAGTACCCGTGAAAAGCAAAACTTTGCCCGTTGAACCCCGAAGCCATTATCGCCAGCAAAATCGACGAAGGGCCTACAAAGGGTACAACCTGTATTCCTTTTTTGTGAGCCACTTTTACTACCTCAGCACCTGGGTCGGCCACGCAAGGCACACCGGCATCGGATAACAAGCCTATGCTTCCGCCACCTTCAGCATTTTTAAGGTAAGTGTTTATGCTGTGTTGCGGATTGTGTTTGTCTAACACATGAATGGTAAGCTGGTTTTGAGGAGTGCTTATTTGCAGTCCTTTTAGGCAAGCACGGGCGTTTTTTTCGTTCTCAACAATAAATTCAGTGAGGGTGCGTATAACTGCCAACTGTGCATCAGGCACCAAAAGGGGGCTTTCGGCAGGTTCTCCCAGAAAATTAGGGATTAGGTATAAGGTTCCTTTGGTACTCATTGTTTAATTCCGACTTTTTGTAAGCCTTTAGCAAGTATTTCTTTAAAGTAGGGCGAGACATTAAACCACAAACTAAAGCCTACAAACGAAGCTATAATAAGCAGTGAGCGGATGGCTGTATCTATAAAGGCGTTGCCCATGTAAGGGATAATGTATGAAATGCCCATGGCTATGCCCATAATTACTACCGGTAGTATTGATTTTTTTGTAAAGGGCGATAACTTGGTTTTTAGGTAGAGGAAGAAAAAGATAGTAAACTGGTACAACAAAATGTTAATCGCTCGGGCGATGGATGCACCAAGTATTCCGTTGGTAGAAATCAGCAGGTAGTTTATAAAAACGGAAATGATACCGATTCCCAGCATGGCATAAAAACCAAACTTAAAATACTTTGATAGTCCAAGTATGGCTCCGTTAAGCGAGGTAACCATATTAAATAGCTGGCTAAGACCAATAAATAATACACAGTATTTACCTACCGCATATTCTTTTCCGTTGGGCATCAGCTCGAAAATATTGTCGATATTACACCATAGTAGTGTAAACAAAAGACATCCCACACTAAGTTGTATTACCGAAGTACTTTGATAGAGTTTTTGAACTTCAGGCAAGTTTTCATCTTTCATGTGGGTAGCAACAATCGGGGCGCTGATTTGGCCGATACTTCTGCCCGGCAACTCAATCATCGATGCTAACAGCACCATTGTTAAATACACACCGTTGTTTTCATCACCGTGCGGACTCGCTGCAATCATCAAAGCATCAATACTGTTTACCAACAAACTGCCTACCCCGCCTAAAAACATGAAGGTGCCATAACGAATCATGTCTTTTCTTACTTCAGCACTTGGGAATGAAATGGGGTTTAAGTATAGTTTGCCAAGCTTTTTAATATAAAAGAGAATAAAAACAGCAATGGCAATGTATGATAGGGTATAAACCCATGAAAAGGCATCAAAGTTTATGTATTTGTATAAGTATAATAATGCAAAAGCAATGATGATGATGCGCAAGGCTATTTCCCTAAGTATTTTGGGGACTACGATGCGAAGGTTAGCATTTGCATAGCTTTCGTATGATGTTGTCATCATCAATCCGAAACTTATTGGGATAAGCAGGTAGGAGTAATGAGTGAGCAGGGGAGAGTCGTTGCCAAAAGTTTTAATGAACAAACCCTGAAACAAATAGAACACCGCTATAAATACAATAAACCCGGCTAAGGGAACAAGTGTTATCAGCCAAAAAAAGCCGTTATGCCCTTTGCTGTCGTTTTGAAAGTATGGAAAAAACCTAAAAATAGCAGAGGGTTGCATACCAACTGCAGCCATACCGGCGATAAACATTCCAATATCAGCCAGTACTCGTAAAAGGCCAATTTCACCTTTTGAAAAGCATAGCGGGAATATGAAAAGATTAATTACAAAAGCAAGTACTACGCCTGTATAAACAACTACAGTGCCCTTAATACTTTGCCGGATGATGATACCCATAAATGATTTTGCAAAATAAGTTGAAAATGCTTTAGTGTGAAAGGTATAAATTTGCCCGACCTGAAACTATGATTGGTAAAATAATAAACAAGCTAAGAAAGATAACCGGAGCGGCATACAAACAAGTATCGTATGCACAAGCCGGAGAAGATATTGTGGTGCAACTTATTGCTGAACGAATGGGGTTAAGCAAACTCACCTACCTTGATATAGGTACTAACCATCCAAAAAAATTCAACAACACCTATTTGCTATACAAAAAAGGAAACAACGGGGTATGTGTTGAGCCCGATCCTTCCTTGGTACGTGTGATAAAGTCTCAACGTCCAAACGATGTCTGCCTTAATGTAGGTTTATCATCAGGAGAAGAAAGTGTTGCTGATTTTTACGTGATGAGTGTAAATACGCTAAATACATTTTCAAAAGAAGACGCAGAAGCATTGGATAAAGAGGGCACATTTAAGATAAAAAGTGTAATTAAGATACCGCTTAAAAACGTCAATAACATTATTAGCGAAAACTTCAAAGGAACAACCCCTAATTTCATTTCATTAGATGTGGAAGGATGGAACGAGGAAATTGTAAGAAGTTTTGATTTTTCTAAGTTCAGACCTGAAATTTTTTGCATCGAGACCGCTTATTTTGAACCAACAGGTCAGATTAAAAGAATAGAAGGGATTTTTGACGTAATGAAGCAAAATGGGTATCACGTATTTGCAGACAACCAAATAAACACAATTTTTGTATCTAAAATATAACCCGACGACAATGAAAGTAGGACAGGATAATGATAGCGCTCGCGTTCAATGGATAATAGATACATTAAAAAAAATACCTTCAGGCTCTCGCATTTTAGATGCAGGCGCAGGAGAACTTAGGTTTAAGAAGCATTGTAGTCATTTAAATTATGTGGCACAGGATTTTGGTCAATACGATGGAAGTGGAGATACCGGATTACAAACCGGAAGCTGGGATCAAACAAAACTTGACATAGTTAGTGACATAACAGCCATCCCTGAGCCTGATAATTCTTTTGATGCAATACTATGCGTTGAAGTTTTTGAGCATATTCCCGACCCCTTGGCGGCATTGAGTGAGTTTAAACGTTTATTAAAGCCTGGAGGCTATCTTATTATTACTGCTCCTTTTGCAAGCATTACACACTTTGCCCCATATTTCTTTTATTCGGGTTTTAGCCGTTATTTTTACGAGACACATCTTGCAAACAACGGTTTTGAAATTACTGAGTTGAAGTTAAACGGTAATTATTTTGATTACTTAGCGCAGGAACTCCGCAGGATAAACTTTGTTGCCGCAAAATACACGGGTAGTAAACAAGGTATTATCGGCAAGGTGGGCGTTCAGCTATTGCTGTGGTCACTAACTAAACTTAGTGCAAAGGGCAAAAATTCAAGCGAGTTGTTAAGTTACGGGGGTCAGGTTTTTGCACGTAAAAAATAAACTACCTTATTAGCACAATCATACCCTTCTGGGTTTGTTTCACTATGCGTCCTTCACGGTTAATACCTGAGAATGATGCCAGCCAATGGTATATTCCGGTAGGTAGAGCTTTATCTTTATAGGTTGCATCCCAAACAAAGCCCGGTTCTTTGGCTTCATATAAAATTTCGCCCCAACGGTCAAAAATCAAAAACTTAAGATCGTATATATTATACGTATAGATGCTGAAAGTATCGTTTTTACCGTCGTTGTTTGGTGTAAAAGCAGAAGGCACAAAAATTCGCGGTTCACACCGTTCAAGCACTAAGGCTGTATCAGTAAACCTGCAGTTATTTGTGTCAGTTATTTGCACCCAATAAACCCCATCCGTATTGGTACTCAAATATCTGCCTGAAGTTCCGTCACTCCATAAATAACCCCTGAATATACCTGCATCCAACACAACATTATTGTCACAATAAAAAGCAGTATCAGGCAAATCAGGCGGAACTCCAACTACTTTAACCGTAGTAATTACAATAGAATCACAACTGTTTGCCACAGCAACGGTATCATAAAACGCAGTATCGTCTTTAATAAAACCCCCTTCCCAAAAAATACTATCACCGGGGCAAATTCTGAATGTGTAATAAGTTATGGGCTGAGCTTTTACTGTTAAATCTAATCGTTTAATAGTATCCCAACAATGCTTCCTGTAAACAGTATCGTAATAAGTGCCACTACTTTTAATATATCGGTTATCAAAATAAAAACTGTCTGCTCCACACAACAATTTACTTATATTTTGATACGTTTCATTTACAACAGTCAAATTCATGATGTTGATATTGTAGCAAGCACCGGCAGCACTTAATGTGTCTCTGTAAATACCTGATGAAGAATAGTATTTGTTGTCAAAATAAATACTATCACCGCTGCAAAGAACAGTATCAGTGGTGTTAATAGAATTATTGAGTATCGATAGATTTGTAGTAACAAAGGTATCGCAACTGCCAGTAGAGACAGTATCATAATATGTACCGGCTGTTTTTCTGTAACCTTTTTGTAAAAAAATGCTATCACCACTACAAATAGTAACATTTTTAATGGCTGTTTTACCTATTGTGATGGTAACAGAATCTTTTGCGGGACATAGTTTTCTGAAAGAAATATCATCTAAAGCAAAATCATTACCATCAGCACTGGTGTATTGGTTGACAACAGAAATAATTGCAGTGGTGCTATTACCAGAATTCCACAACTGATAAAATTGCTTCCATCTACAAACTGTACTTTCTGAGTTAAAAATATTACCTATTAAGTTACCGTTTATTGAAAATTGTAGTGAAGCATTAAAACCATAAGGAGGGCAAGTAATATTTTGCAGCCAGGCCGAAAATACATAATCAGTGTTTGGTGTTACTGAAATAGTTTGCGACCAAACGGAAACATTAGCAGTTTGCGAGCCATTAAAAATCATCATGTTTCCATTACCGGAAGTTTTATCGCCACAAGCAGCAAAGCATTGATGGGTTGAACTAGGATTGGTTTTTACAGTATACTGTCCTTCTAAAAGGTTGTTTGTTACTGGCGCAGGGTTGGATTTATAGGTATATGAGGAACTGAAGCCTGTATTTCCTGATTCAAAATCACCGTTAGTTACAAGCTCAGTATTATCAGGAATAATAGCTGTTACAATATATTTTGTTGTACTTGTGGGACGAGCAATAGGACTGGGTACAGAAGTGCTTGATAAGCCACTAGCAGGTGTCCATGTGTAACCTATAGCATTGGAAACAGTTGTTTGTAGCCAGATACCGCTGGAAGCTGAACAAACCGAGGTATCACTAATCGTTGAGATAGAGCATTGAGCATTTGTTTTTATAGACATACCCGCACATATTGCGAATATTATAAAGAATCTTAGTATTAACTTTGCCATTGGGGTTGCTGGACAAATTTAGGCAGCCCCGTTTTATAAAAAATATAATAATGTTACTTTATCGACTAAAAATTTTCTTCTTAAACATAATAAGGTTTTCATGGTTAAAGAGAATCGGGGCATATTTTAGTTTTATTAATGAGTGGCTTAAATTCAGGCGTTTGAATGACGGTCGTTTTACGGTAAATGCCAAAGATCTTTTCCCCTGTTTAGATGATAGAACAAGCACCACAGGATTCGACAGACATTATACATATCACCCTGCGTGGGCAGCCAGAGTGGTTGCACAAATAAACCCTAAACTGCATATTGATATATCATCGATATTGGCTTTTTCAACACAACTTTCAGCATTCATTCCCGTTAAATTTTACGACTATCGGCCTGCCGAGTTAACTCTTTCAGGCTTAGAAAGTGAGCATGCTGATTTAACTAAGTTACACTTTGAAGGCAATAGTATTGAAAGTATCAGTTGCATGCATACTATCGAGCACGTTGGCTTAGGGCGTTATGGTGACCCGATTGACCCTATGGGCGATTTAAAAGCAATCAATGAGTTAAAACGGGTAACAGCAGTTAATGGTAATTTACTATTTGTTACTCCAATTGGAGGTAAAGCTCAAATACAGTTTAATGGACACCGCATATATACTCATGCGCAAATCATGGAGTATTTTGAGGGTTTCGAACTAAAAAAGTTCTCGTTAATAACTGATTACAAATTCCAACAGGCGTATATTGATAACGCAACCGCTGATGATGCAAACAAGCAGGTATACGGCTGTGGCTGTTTTTGGTTTGTGAAAAAATCGCCTTCAATCTAATAAATGCTCATAATACAACTTACAGGAGGATTAGGAAACCAGCTTTTTCAGTATGCTGCTGCAAGGGCGCACATGCTTCGCTTGGATACGGAGTTGTATTTGGATAAAACCCATTTTTTACCTACACCTACAGGGAAAAAGAATCTTAGGCAATACGAATTGCATCACTTTAATGTGATTGAAAGATTTAGGAAACCTGCATTTCATTGGGTAAAGAAATATTTTAGGGTAAAAAACATGTATGTGGCAGCAAAAACCTTTCGTGAAACCCATGTGCATATTCATCCTGAGTTTTTTGAAATAAGCGGAGATACATACATAGAGGGCTGTTTTCAGTCAGAAAAATACTTCAAACAATACGAAAACGTTATACGCAAAGAGCTTAGTTTTAAAACTAAAGCAACAGGAAAAAACGCCGAACTATTAGAGAAAATTAAAACAGTTAATGCTGTTTCATTGCATGTGCGTAGAGGGGATTATGTGAGCAACAGCGAAACCCTTAAGGTACACGGTGTTTGCGGATTAGATTACTACGAAAGAGCGGTAAAACACATCGAAAGTGTGATAGATAACCCGTACTTCTTTTTATTTTCTGATGAGCCCGAATGGGTGCAACAAAACCTCACGTTAAATCATCCTTACGAGATAATTAACCACAACAAGGGTGAAAGCAGTTTTGAAGATATCAGGTTAATGAGTGCGTGCAACCACCATATTATTGCAAACAGTAGCTTCAGTTGGTGGGGAGCGTGGTTAAATCCAAATGAAAATAAAATTGTCATTGCTCCCGAAAGATGGTTTGCTGATAAGCAACACAACTCAAATGACATAATCCCCGAAAAGTGGCTGAAAGTTTAGCTCCAAAATGTACATTTGCCCTTTAAAATTAGAACTATAAGATGCACCCATCGTATTTAGACATTTTGTGTGACCCTAAAACGCAAGAAGCCTTTGAACTGAAAATTACCAAAGAAGAAAACGGTTTTGTGATAGAAGGAGAGTTAGTATCAAAATCAAACACATACCCTATTGTGAGGGGAGTGCCACGTTTTGCCGGCTATAACGCCAACGAAAACTATGCAAAATCATTTGGCTGGCAATGGAATAAATGGAGCAAAGTGCAATTTGACAGCGAAAATAAAGGGAAGAAATACGAAGGCTATACACAATCAATGTGGGAGAAAATCACCAATAAAAAAGGGGATTTAAAGGGACAACTTATTGCTGATTACGGTTGCGGCCCCGGCAGGTTTGTGGAAACAGGCAGAATAAAAGGAGCAAAAGTAGTGGGATTGGATTACAGCAGTGCTGTAGAAGCGGCCCGCAAGAACTTTGCAAACGACCCTGATGTGCTAATTGTACAAGGTGATATTTTGGCTCCGCCGTTTAAAAAGGGTGTTTTTGACGGAGCATTTACTATTGGTGTGCTGCATCATACTCCCGACCCTAAAAAAGGGTTTTCACAAATAGCTGAGTCAGTAAAGGAAGGTGGCTGGACAGCTTGTGCCGTTTACGGTCAAGGGGGGTATTACGATTTACCCGCAGTAAAGTTTTGGCGTAAAGTGTTCAAGTTTTTATGGCCGGTGTTTGGTCATTATCCTCCACTTATCTATACCTATTTTGTAAATATTGTGTTCTTTCCAATGGGGCTTTTCCCTTGGACAAGAACGTTGATAAACAGCTTTTTCCCTTTCTTTCTTTTAAAAGATTTTAAGTGGAGCATATTAGACACGTTTGATAGCATTACCCCAAGTTACCAATCAGGGCATACCCCTTACGAAGTATTTATGTGGTTTAAAGAAAACAACTACAAAAATATTGAACCCTCGGATTGGTGGGGCCCTGTTGTAAACGGAATTCGCTAAAACCATGTGTGGGATTGCCGGAATAGTTGCTGATAATGCAGCAGAATACGAGTCAACAGTAAAGCGGATGACCGGTGCCATAGCGCACCGCGGCCCCGATGGCGACGGACATTATGCCTATGACCGATGCGTTTTAGGACATCGTCGCCTCAGTATCGTCGATTTGGAGGGCGGTTGGCAACCCATGTTTAACCACAATAAGAGCATAGGTATCGTTTTTAACGGGGAGATATACGGTTATAAAAAGTTACGACAAGAAACCCATTACAACTACCAAAACGATAGCGATACTGAACTGCTGATTGCACTCTACGAACAGCAAGGCAAAGCAATGATGAAAAGCCTGCCCGGTATGTTTGCGTTCTCTATTTGGGACGATAACAACCAAACGTTGTTTTGTGCCCGCGACCGTTTTGGGGAGAAACCGTTTTACTATGCCATGGGCAAAGGCGGAGAGTTTTTATATGCTTCAGAAATAAAAGCCATTTTGGCTTCGGGGTTGGTAGAGCCTGTGTTGGATAAAGATAGCTTGGCGCACTACCTTAAACACTTATACATACATCCTCACAAAACCATATATAAAAATATATTTACCCTTCCACCGGCACATACTTTAGAATACATCCCTCAAACCAAAAAAATAACCACCGAACGGTATTGGCATCTGCCTGAAGTTGGTGATTCGCAAAAGCTGACAGACGTTGCCGAACGATTTACTTTTTTGTTAGATGATGCGGTAAAAAAGCAATTGGTAGCCGATGTACCCGTTGGTGCATTTCTAAGCGGAGGGTTGGACTCAAGCACCATTGTAGCTCTTGCTGCCAAATACAAAGAGGGGATTAAAACTATTTCGTTTGGCTTTGGTGATAGCATTGATGAATTACCGTTTGCCCGTGAAATAGCCCAAAAATACAATACGCATCACATTGAGCTTCAACAACGGGAAGCTGACATAGCTGATTTACTGCTAAAGATGCAGGATATTTATGATGAACCCTTTGCAGATTCATCAAACATTCCTACGTACCTTATTTCTAAACTTGCGAAGGAACATTTAACGGTAATACTTACTGGCGATGCAGGCGATGAGTTGCTGGGCGGTTATGGTTCATACAAAATATTGTTAGAGATGATGAAAGGGGGTAAAACCCCGCAGGCCATTATCCCTGCAATAAAACTTGGGTTAAAACTATCTCGTAAACTGGGCTTGGGGATTGACGCCAAAAAATACGAAGCAGGCATTCGCAATACTCAATATGGCAGCCTGCTAAATGCCCATACTCAACACAACACCTATTTTAGTGATAGCGAAATAGCCGCTATAGGACTTAAAGACAAGGCCGTAAAACCTTCATTCTCATTCAAGCCTAATAATACTCCCGACGATGGTATGCGGGCTGATATCGAGGATTATATGCCCGGTGATATATTGGTAAAAACTGACAGGGCAGCCATGGCCAGCAGCGTTGAACTTCGTGCCCCGTTTTTAGATGTTGATTTTGCCGAGTATTGTATCGCGTTGCCCTATACATTAAAAGTAAACAGTACCAACGATAAGATATTGCTTCGTGAAGCAATGGGACAATTGTGGACTGAGAGTATCCGTAAACGCAGCAAGCAAGGGTTTGGAGCACCGGTAAACAAATGGCTGCAAATACCTGCTGTACAAGAACTAAAAAGGCAATACCTGTACAATAAAAACAATAAGATGTACAGCCTGCTGGAGTATACCAAATGCCAACCGTATTTCGAGAAAAACAATTACCATACTTGGATATTACTTACCCTTGCCATTTGGGTAGAGAAGCATAGCTTTAGCAATGACTAAACCCAAAATAAGTGTTCTTACCGCAGTATATAATAGTGCAGAGTTAATTCGGCCTGCCATTGAAAGCGTATTGAATCAAACGTTTGGTGATTTTGAGTGGGTAATTATAAATGATGCTACCCCTGACAATAGCATAGAAATTATTGAGAGCTATAACGACCCTCGCATAAAAATATACCACAACGAAGCCAACATGGGGCTAGCAGCATCACTCAACAAAGGATTAGCTCTTTGTACAGGTGAATACATTGCCAGAATGGATACCGACGATGTTTGCTACCCAAACAGGTTTGAACGACAGATAGCATTTATGGATGCTCACCCGGAGGTTGCAATAGCAGGCAGTTGGGTGAATTTAACAGGCGATTGGAAAGGACTTTGGAAAACACCTGTTCAGCACGAAGAAATACAATGCAAGCTATTGTTTAATTCAGCCATTGCACATCCAACAGTGATGATGCGGAAAAGAGACTTAGATAAGCATGGATTGAGGTACGACAGCAAGCTTAAAAAAATACAAGACTACGATTTGTGGGTACGTGCATCACAAGTGCTGAGGTTGGCAAACATTCCCGAAGTATTGCTGGATTACAGGATAGATATTCAAGCCAAATCACCCGAAGTGGTTAAGCGGTCTAACGAGGTGATATACGGCATTCGTCAAATGCAACTTTACAGACTGGGCATAGAACTTTCTCCATACGAAGCGAATAACTTCCATTATATCAGTGCCAATCAATTAGAAAAAGTGGACGTAAGGGCAGTAAATAAGTTGTTCAGCAGTATTTTATCAAAAAATAACCAAGTTAAATTATATAACCAACGGGCTTTGCAAAGACACTTAGGAAGAACTTGGATAAGAATGGCACTAAAAAAACCGTTAACAGTGTTTAGCACACCGCTATCATTAATCCTTACAGCAATAAAATCGTTATTTCTTTAATAGAAAATTTACAGCATTTTTCAACTTCAGCTGCCACGGTATCACCTTTTTATACCAGTAAAAATCAGCATCATGGTTCACTGCAATATGTGTTGGGTGGAATAGGGGAATAATCCCGGTGGTTTGTAGCTGTCCCAAACGGTCGTTAGAATTTCCGGTGTGGGTAGCACTCTCACCAAATCCAATGTTTTCAACCAAATTAACCTCAGGAGTTATCGCCATTCCATTATTATTAAGCAAAGCAAACGTCCATTGATAATCCCAAGTATTAATTTCTCCGCGCTTTACCCTTTTGAAAGTTTGCATCCAATACGCCCTTTCAGCAGTAGTTTTAAAAGGAATTTGTTTAGACTTTTCAGCAATAAACTTGTCAAGTGCGGGCATATTCACGTCATACTTTTTCCATGCTCTGCGCCAGCTTGCCCAGCCCCAAATGTGCGGGATTTTGCTAAAGTAATAGCTTCCGTCACTACGTTTCAGCCCGTCTTGAAAGTTGTTACCGCCAATGTGCATTACGCTTTCATCATTGCGGTATTTATCAAGCAGAGCCTCGCAGTATGTAAAAAAATCAGGGTGTGGTAAACAATCATCTTCCAACACAATACCTTGCTCCACATTCTCAAAAAACCAAGTAATGCCGCTACTCACCGCATTTCGGCATCCTAAGTTTTGGTCACGATATAAAGTTTTCACTTCACAATCCCAATCCACTTTTTGGCAAACTACCCGCACCGCAGCACTATTATCAATATCATCTGGTCTGTTTGCACGGGGTCCGTCAGCAGCAATAAACAGCTGCTTAGGCTGTGCTTTGCGTATGGCCTCAAAAACCACAGCAGTTTCCTTGGGACGGTTAAAAACTAAAAATAGTATCGGAGTGCGTAGCATTTATAGCAAAAGTACAATCAATAAATGTATTGATTTTATCGAAAATTTGGAAGTATCTTATAAGGTAATGATTTTGAATATTATCTTTACTGAAATTTTATTTAATTTATAATGAGAAGTGTTGTTCTGGCAGTTTGTATATTAACGTTTGCTTTTTCTGCAAAAGCTCAAATTAATCTTAATCAGGGTTTAGTTGCTTATTATCCCTTTTCAGGCGATGTGAAAGATCATAGTGGTAATAATAACCACGGTACAATATCAGGAAATCCTGTTCTCGTAAATGATAAAGACGGCAACTCAAATAGTGCTTATAAGTTTAATGGTAATGGCGACCACATTTGGGTGAAAGATCACCCAACACTTCGTCCCGATACGGCAATGACCATCGCCGCTTGGGTATACTGCGAAGACTTTTCTTCGTGGAATATTGTAGTTAGCAAACGTGCTGTTCATAATGGAAGCCCTTGGAATTCTTATATTCTTTATGCCTCCGGAACAGCGGGGAGTCCTCAAAACTGGGGGTTCGGGATAGCGTCAAGTAAAACCCAAACCCATTTTGCAATTGATAATGCTACAGCGCAAACAGGTAAATGGATTCATTTGGTAGGGATTTATGAAAAATCACCATCAGCAACTACAACAGGGGGTGATAATACTCAGGTACTGCAAAATGTTAGAGCATATGTTGATTGTGAAATGGTTGCTCAAGAACAGGCTTCGGGTAGCATTTACTATACTGATTCAAGTTTAAGAATCGGAATGGCTATTCCCGGACCTTCAAAACAATATTTCAAAGGTAAACTTGATGAAATCAGGATTTACAATAGAGCATTAAATGAAGTTGAGATAAATGCGTTATGTAAACAACAATTTACTCAATCAGTGGAAGAAGCAACAAGTAAAGAGTTGGATGTTAAAGTATACCCCAGCCCTGCACGTTCAGAGCTTTTTGTTCAATGTGAGAGTATAGAAAATATCACTTTTAGTGCTTATGATTTCACAGGAAAGCAAATTTTTTATAATGAACGTATAGAAAATAATATGATCAACGTTGATGCACTTTCTAATGGAGTGTATTATTTTCAATTCTATAATGACAAAGACAAATCTTCTACAACTAAGAAAATCATTATCAATAATTAATAAATATGAAAAGAAAAATTACCCTCAGTGTATTATTCAGTTTTATTGCTTTGCTGGCGTATGACAAAGGTTTCTCTCAAATTGACCTAAGACAGGGATTGGCGGCGTATTACCCGTTTAACGGTGACGTGAAGGATTATAGCGGAAACGGAAATGATGGAGTAATCATAGGCACACCATCATTGACAACAGATAGGTGGAATAATGCTAATAAGTGCTACACTTTTAATGGCAATGGAGATTATGTTAGGGTTGAAAGTGATCCAACCATTGAACCGGTTGACGCTGTTAGCGTTTCTGCATGGGTTAATGCCACTGATTTTAGTTCATGGAATATTATTGTTTGTAAGCGCTTAAAACATAATTCTTCGCCTGGCAACTCATATTTGTTGTACGGAGCAGGTAGCCCCGGACAAAATCAATATTGGGGATTTGGAGTTGCAAATACGTCAAGCGAACAATTTTCAATTGACCCAGCGGTTATTCAGACTAATGACTGGGTACATGTGGTAGGGACTTACGATAGGAACGCATCAGATTCTAACGTGAGGGTTTATGTAGATGGTAATTTGGTAAAATTTGAAAAAGCGACTTTCCCGTTAGCATATTCAGACTCTGCTCTACGTATTGGCATGGCAATTCCCGGACCTTCAAAGCAATATTTCAAAGGTAAGATTGATGAAGTAAGGATATATAACAGGGCGTTGAATCAACAAGAGATTACTGCGTTGTACAATAATACACATACATCAATAAAAAATGTTGAAGCCGCTAATAATAAAGTTGAAGTTTTCCCGAATCCTGCTAACGATAAATTGTTTGTTAGTGGTGAGTATAAATATGAAACTACTAAAGTGATAATATTTGACCTAACAGGAAGAAAAGTTCTTGAAAGCTCTTTAGATAACACTGGAGTAATAAATATTGATGCATTACCTGCAGGATTATATGTTACACAGGTTTTAGATAGTGTTTCTGAAGAAATACTCTTAAGCCAAAGGATATCTGTACAATAAATAAAAAGGGGGCTAAAGCCCCCTTTTTATTTTATTATTATGCCTTTTGTGCTTCCACATAAAGTGTCTCCCAGCTTCTGCCTAAATCATCTTTTATTAAAGTTTTATCAGTTCCGATTCCAAAATCAACCTTTTTCGCGTTAACAAAACCAGCCATTTCGCAGAACTTTACTAATAAATCGCCATCCCAAGTTGATATGTGCAAATAGTTCTGTGTGATATTGCGAATTGCAGCAGCTTTATTCTCTGGCCACATTTCACTGAAATTTTTATGTGATTCTTTACCTACGTAGTAATTAACATACTTCTCTAAGTCCGGAACTGCAATTCTAAGCCAAGCACCGCTTTTCATTGTCCTGTTAAGTTCCTTAAGTAGGTTTAGTACTTGATAAGGGTATAAATGCTCTAAAGTATGTTCTGTAAAAACCCCATCGAAGAAATTATCGTCACAATTCAACGGGTATCTCAAATCAAGCATCCATTCGGGGATTCTATATTTGCTTTTTTTCCAAAATTTTATTGGTAAATAAAAGAAGTCAGCATTAATCCATCCATCATAATAAAGTGTTCCGGCGCCTAAGTTTAGTAAGTTTTTTTCAGCATCTTTTTTTGGCTGCGGCTTACGGCTTAAAAAAGTCCGACCAAATTTGCTTGTTAATTCAAACACGGCATGACCCTTTAAGGTGTTTATAAACTCTGAGGATAAGATAGAGTAGTATGGAATATTATTCGACATCTATGGTTTTATTTGTTATTGTATGCAATATTGCGTTCTTTTTTTTGACAAATCAATGTAAACTTTAAGTTGTAATAATTTTTGATGAAAACCACACAACTAAATACGTTTGATAAAGGCGGGGCGGGGGTTGCTGCATACCGTTTACATGAGGCATTAAACAGCGGTAACGAAGTGCAATCGCAATTAGTGTATTTGCACGGAACCGCTACTGACAGGTTTGAAAACGTACACGTGATAGCCAACAACCCTATGGGCAAAAAAATTGCCCTTACCCGTTTAGCGTGGGAAAAAATATGGTTTGCATTTCAGGTAAAAAATAAGGCCGACCGTTTTAGGTTTTCAACGGCTAACATGGGTTTAGATATATCTAGTTTCCCGTTGGTGAAAGAAGCCGATATTGTTCACCTGCATTGGATAAACAATGGGTTTCTTTCATTGAAAGGTATTCGTAAGCTAAAAAAACTGAACAAACCCATTGTGTGGACTATGCATGATATGTGGGCTATGACGGGCGGTTGCCATCACAGTCGCGAGTGCGAAAACTACCAAAAACAATGCGGTAACTGTTTTTACTTGCGCAATCCATCCGAAAGTGATGTTTCATCTGCTGTGCATGAAAAGAAAGAGAAAACATACAATGATTTAGACCTAACGTTCATAGCTTGTAGTAATTGGTTAGCTGCCAGAGCCCGCAAAAGCTCTTTATTAGGCGATAAACGGATAGAAGTAATCCCCAATCCCATCAATACGGAAGTTTATAAACCTAATAACAAAGCCGATGCAAAGGCAAAATTTGGGTTAGATAACGAGACACTGTGTATCAGTTTTGTAGCGGCTAATGTTAGCGATGTACGCAAAGGATTTGAATACTTGCGGGTAGCTCTTTGGAAACTTAAAGTAAAACAACCCGATTGGAGCAAACGAATAAAACTATTGGTAATGGGGGAGGCTAAAACCGATGTGAACCTTGATTTACCTTTTGAGTATACATTTACAGGCTATTTGAACGACGAGGAACGCATTATAGATTTTTACAATGCCAGCGATGTTTTTGTGTTGCCCAGCCTTGAAGAGAACCTACCCAATACTATAATGGAAGCCTTGAGCTGCGGAGTTCCGTCCGTTGCATTTGAGGTAGGCGGGATACCCGACTTGATACAACACATGCACAACGGATACTTGGCCGATTACGAGAGTGTGGATGATTTAGCGGAAGGAATTAACTATGTGTTGAAGGAAACACAAGCCGTGCAACGTTTGCAAGAAAACGCCCGTAACAAGGCGGTAGAAAATTATTCTTACCCTGTAATTGCGCAAAAGGTTACCCAACTATACCAAAGTCTTTTAAATAAATAAGGGGATACGGAAACCATACCCCCTTATTTTATATCGTACCCAACGGGTTATTATTGTTCTAAAGCTTTTAGTTTTCCTTTACGGCGTAGATAAATAGCCAAAATACTCACACCAAGTAGTAGTACAAAAAACACAAACGACAGCTTTACCCTGCCCAGTGCTTTTGAGGCATCGTATTTAAATTCAATAGTGTGCTTTCCTGCGGGTATTTTCATTGCACGTAGCACATAGTTTCCGCGGAAATGTTCAGCAGGTTGGCCATCAATAAATGCTTTCCAGCCGTCGCCGTCTGGTTGTTCGTAAAACACCTCTGAGAACACCGCCATTTGGTCGCTGCTAGCATTCGATTCATACTTCATAATATGCGGTGCATAGTTCACCAATTTAATCTGTGCAGCTGAATCGTAAGCCGGGTTAAAGTTTTTCAGCCCGTCAGGCAAGTTTTTGTTTTGTACCACCAACGTTTTAGCAGGGTCAAAAACATAAGCACTGTCAACATTCAAACTAGCCATCTCCTTATCGGCATTCTCCACTCGTTTCACCTCACGCACAAACCAAGCGTTACCCATAGGTTGAACAGGAGGTAATTGAGGTTGTAGTCCGTTTTGTCCGTTTACTAACAAATACGAGGTATTAAGCATAGATAAAACAGCCATATTGTTTTTATACAACTGAGAATCTAACAACTCTTGGTATTTACGCAATTTAGCACCGTGATACCCGCCGATTGAACGGTGTAGTTGGCTGGTACGCGCATCTTGAGTAGGGTTAATGGTAACATTAAATACACGGTAGTGCAGCAAGCCTTCTTGTTGAGCCTGTTGGTATATTGCGTTATCGGCTTCAGTAGCTTTGTATTTATAATCCTTACGTTTTACAAAGTTGTCTTTGTTTAGGTAGCGTGTATTCACACTCCATAAATCAAGCACAATCAGCGCCGCAATAGCAATCATAAATACAGTACTGCTTTTAATCATGCCTTTTAAATACACCCAAATCAACCCAAAGGCAAGAGCTATGTACACTAACGAACGAATAGCATCACTTTTCATCATTGCCTCGCGGTCGCTAACCAAAGCACTGGTAAACCAATCGGGCAATTGCATACTAGCTTCCCTAGCACTTTCAAACCCGAACAGCATACTTGGAGCCATAATCATTATCAGCAACAAAGCACCAAAGCCCAAGCCGGTGTACAATACAATTTTAGCCAGTTTGTCTTTATTTTCATTGTTTACAATAGCCGTGATAGCTAGTATTGCCAATAGACTTACACCTATTTGCACAATACCCAACGCCATTGATGGAGTACGGAATTTGTTAAACACAGGCAGCACATTAAAGCACAACTCATAAATAACCGAATGGCGCCCCCATGCTAAAAACAAAAACAATACGGTAAGAGCCAGTATCCACCATTTTTCTTTACGGTTAGAAGCGATAATTCCAATCACAAACAAAAAGCACACAATAGCTCCAAAATATATCGGGCCACCCACAAAAGGCTGGTCTCCCCAATACGAGCTGGCCATTTGTATATATTGATTAAACTCGTTGTTATCTTTCACATTTTGTTGCAAAGCGTCGTAAGTCTCACTGCCTTTCTTAGGCTTTCCTGTTTTTCGGTCAACTACAGCGTTATCAGCACCACCGTAAGCATCGGGTACTAGCAGGGTAAAAGTTTCACCCAAACCGTAGCTCCATTGTGTTGCATAATCAAAATCAAGACCTGCACCGTTCGCTTCACCCTCAGCAGGAGCACCTTTAGTGCCTGCGGGTTGGGTAAGTTCTGATGCACCGCCCCTAGTAGTTTCATGTGAAGCATAATAAGTATTCAGTAGCGTAAGGTTGGGAAGTGTTCCCAAAATCACACCCAATAGCAATAAGCTAATGGCAACACCCAAGGCCTTAAATTCTTTCTCTTTAAGCCATACAATGCCGTAATAAATGCAAAGCACGGCTGCTGCTAAAGCAGCGTAATAGGTAATTTGATAATGCGATAGCCCCACTTGGTAGTTAACACCAAAGGCTACAGCAATAAACCCCCACACATACCTTTTTTGAAAAATAAGATAGATACCGCCTAACAAAAGAGGCACAAGGGCTATGTTAAAAGTCTTTTGAACGTGTCCGCCTTCAAGACTTAGTATGTTAAATGTTGAAAAGGCAAATATGAAGCTACCCAATGCCCCCAGCCAAGGAGTAATGCCCAAGGCACAAAACAGGATATACATACCCACAAGGCACCAAAAAATTACATCAAACGAAAATCCGTCAAAGGCATTAGCGAAGGCATAAATAAGTTGGATTGAATAGTTTGAAGGACCTGTATAACCCACAGACGCAGGCATACCCGAGAACATGGTATTAGACCACCCAATAAAATCACCGGTTTTTTTATGATATTCTTCTGCCTCGCGGGTTAGGGCTTTAGCAGTCAAATCATCATTTTGGTTCATTACCTTACCGCTAAGCACGGGATAACAGTATATTACCGATATTGCCAGGAAAAGCGCAATGATGATAACGTGCTGCCTGTTTTTAATGAAAAACTCCTTTAACATAGTGTTTTGATTGTGAGTGGTTTAAAGTATCTTGTCGTAGTAAAATTAAAGTTCCGTAATTATAGTATTAAAGCTTTATTTTACAAAACTTTGCACCGGCTATAATTTTACAGTAAGATGCAATACCGCCTGCTATTGTTGGATAACTACGATTCATTCACCTACAATCTCAAAGATTATTTTGAGCAACTGGGGTGTGAATGCGTTGTGGTACGTAACGATGAGACCGATACCAGCGGGCTTAGCGGCATAAACTTTAATGGTATTGTAATATCGCCGGGGCCGGGTCGCCCTTCCGATGCAGGAATATTAAATAAAGTAATACAAGAGTATCACGCCAGCGTACCTATTTTAGGTATTTGCTTGGGACACCAAGCTATTGCCGAGTTTTTTGGCGCAAAACTTATAAAAGCAAGTTACCCTATGCACGGCAAGGTATCACAGGTATTACATGCAGGAGACAGTTTATTTGCAGGATTGCCCGTACCAATGCAAGTGTGCAGGTATCACTCTTTGATAGTAGAGTGGGAGGGAAGCGCTGAAATTACTGCAATAGCCCATACACAACAAGGTGAGGTAATGGCACTTAAGCACAACACACTACCCATTTACGGGGTGCAGTTTCATCCCGAAGCAATTTTGACACAAAGCGGGATGGAATTGCTTAAAAACTGGTTAACTTGTGTGCCGGCGTCAAAACCTATGGTATTTGTATAATCGAGTATTATATTTGCTGATTGTTAAAAAGTGAGTTCAATGGATTACAGTCTAAAAGAGGAAGGTAAATACAGATTTATAGAAGAAGGCGAAGGCGAGGTATTGCTTTTGCTTCACGGTTTATTTGGGGCACTTAGCAACTGGAAAGACGTTATCGATCGTTTTTCGGGTTCATACAAAGTGGTTATACCCATGATGCCTATTTACGATATGCCTGTACTTACAACCAGCGTTAAAGGACTAGCGAAGTTTATTGAAGAATTTGTAGAGTTTAAAGGCTATAGTAATATGACAGTGCTTGGTAACTCCTTGGGTGGCCACGTAGCACTTGTATATTCATTAAAAAACCAGCACAACATGCACAGCTTGGTGCTTACAGGCAGCAGCGGGTTGTATGAAAATGCAATGGGAGGCAGTTATCCGAAAAGAGGGGATTACGAATACATTAAGAAAAAAGTAGAATATACTTTTTACGACCCTGCTACTGCTACCAAAGAATTGGTTGACGAGGTGTTTGAAATAACAAACGACCGTATGAAAACCCTTAAGATATTGGCTATGGCAAAATCAGCCATCAGGCACAATATGCGCAAGGAAGTAAGCAAAATAGAAGTACCCGTTTGCCTTATCTGGGGTAAAAACGATAACATCACCCCACCTGATGTAGCTGAAGAGTTTTTGCAATTATTGCCCAATGCTGAGTTGCATTGGTTAGATAAGTGCGGACACGCAGCTATGATGGAACGTCCGGAAGAGTTTAACAGCATCTTGGATGATTTCTTAACGCGGATGTACAAAAAATCAACAATTTCAGGCTGATGCTTGCAGGGCAATTACTTTCCGGCAGGTTATTCCCCTTAAAAATTTCCGATTCGTGCGGCAAAGCGCTCGACTTGATGAACGAGTTCGATATTGCCTTTTTGCCCGTTGTTGATGGCGATAAACACTTAGGCTATGCTTCGGCATCAGATTTATTAGATGCCGACCCTGACGATAATATCTTAACCAAAACAAACAGTGCTGTTGTATCAAAAGTGTACGAAAACCAGCACTTATTTGATATTATTACCATTTTTAGCGAGATAAGCTCATCAGTAGTATCTGTAGTTGATATTAACGATAGGTTTTTAGGCATACTATCCGCCAAAGAACTGATTAATAAAATGGCATCGCTTAATGCCTTTAGTCAGCCGGGTAGTATTATTACGCTTGAGCTTCCCGCCATCAGTTATTCTATGAGCGAAATTTCACGCATTGTAGAATATAACAACACCAAAATTTTGAGCCTGTATGTAAACACGGTGGAAGACGCCCCCGCACAACTACAGGTTCACATAAAACTTAATACCACAGATATAAAATCGGTGGTGGCTACTTTTGAGCGTTACGGATACACCATTGTAGCCTCGTATTACCGAGAGTATGACACGGAAGACATGAAAAACCGTTTCGACTCCTTGATGAAATACCTCGATATTTGATGCCCATACACTCTTCTGTATTAGTTCGTTTTGTAGGGATACTTACAACATTACTTTTTTGGGTAACTAACAACACAGTTAGCGCACAAGTTGCTGATAGCACTTTAGTAATAGGAACGGTAAAACTAACAGGGCACGAAAAAACCAAAGACTACATTGTACTGCGCGAGCTTGATTTTAAAAGTGGGGATACACTTTTAGCAAGCAAATTAGCCGCCATGAAAGTAAAGGGCATTCGCCAGATTTTCGACCTTGAGTTATTTAACTCGGTTGAGATGCAAATAGCTCCGCCGGATAGTTTGGGACTAACACACATTACCATTTACCTTAAAGAACGGTGGTACTTATTTGTGCTACCGATTGTAGAGATTGCTGACCGGAATTTTAACCAATGGGGGCTGGCTGATAACAAACTTTCTCGCCTTAATTATGGGGTACGCATACGTCGCTCAAACCTGCGGGGACGTAATGAAACCATCCGTATCAACATACAGGCAGGATACACCCGCAAGTTTTCCGTCGATTATAATTTCCCGTATATAAACAAAGCACTTACCATAGGTGCAGCACTTAACTTCACTTACTCCGACAACAGAGAACTGGGTTTTGCCACCCAAAATAATAAACTACAATTTTTTCACGATACAGGAAAAATATCCTTTCGTCGCCTTAAAACAGGGGTTACTTTCAGTCTGAGAAAAAAAATATATTCATCGCAATTAATTGATTTAGAATATACTCAATTGCAAATTGCCGATACAGTTGCCAAAGCAGGCGTTAACCCTGATTACTTTTTAAACGGAGAAACACGCCAGCAAACCTTTTATGCAGGGTATCGGTATATTTATGAAATGCTTGATTACAAACATTACCCATTAAACGGTAAGTACCTATCGGCAGAGGCGGGTAATTATTTCTTCATAAACTCACCTCGAAACCTGTTCAACGCTTTTATCACGGCATCCTACCACAAAAAACTAACAGGCAGGCATTATGCATCATTCTCTATTGATGCAAAATACTCAAGTCCGGGTCGTCAGCCCTATAATCTTTACAAAGCTCTTGGATACGGATACTTTGTTCGCGGATTTGAATATTATGTGATAGACGGGCAGCACTTTGCCTTAGGAAAAATCAACTACCTGTACAATATACTTACTCCCAAATCCATACACATTCCTACCGGCGGGATAAAAAAATTCAGAAACATACCCATTACCATATTTGCCAAAGCTTTTTACGATGCAGGCTATGTAACCGATAATAATCCTTTACCTACCAATACTTTTGCAAACAGCTATTTGGGAGGCATAGGGGCAGGGATAGACATAGTAACTTATTACGACAGGGTATTTAAAGTTGAATACACTTTTAACAACAAAGGACAAAAGGGCTTATTTTTTCACTACAATATGCTCTTTTAAAAAGTACCTTTGTACATAAGATGAAATTAGCGCTGTTTGGCCGCAATTTAAAAAGCAACGGTACGGGCGAATTTATTAGCCGCCTTGCTGCTTTTTTTTCCGAAAATCACACCGTTGCCTTTGTTCATGAAAACATTATCAATGAATTTAATGAACTAACACAAGGGTTTTCATTAGCGATAGAGCCTTTTAACGACAATAACTTTTCTAAAACCGACGCTGAATACCTTATATCTATTGGTGGCGACGGTACCTTGCTGGATACAGTAGCATTGGTTAAAGAGAAAAACATACCTGTATTAGGAATCAATTCAGGCCGGCTAGGTTTTTTAGCCAATGTAGCAAAAGATGAAGTGTACGAAGCCTTTACCGATTTGGCAAAAGGAAATTACACCATTGATACGCGCTCATTGCTATACCTTGAAAGCACAGAAACCTACTTTGAGGGGCTGCATTATGCACTTAATGATTTTGTGATTCACAAAAACGATTCATCATCAATGATAGTAGTAAACACATATCTTAATGGTGAATTTTTAAACTCATATTGGGCTGATGGACTGATAATATCTACCCCAACAGGCTCAACAGGGTATTCATTAAGCTGCGGAGGGCCAATTTTATTTCCTTATTCTGAAAGTTTTGCAATCACCCCAATCGCACCTCACAACCTTAATGTGCGACCCATTGTGGTGTCTGATAAAAATGTAATTTCTTTTGAAGTTGAAGGACGAAGTAATTCATTTCTTATAAGTATGGATTCTCGCTCAGTATCAGTGCCTTTCACGTCACAGTTGGCCATTCGCAAGAGCGATTTTGAGCTTAAATTAGTGCAATTAAAAGACCATAATTACCTTCGTACTTTGCGAAGAAAATTAATGTGGGGAGTTGATAAAAGGAACTTTGACAAGGGGTAATCCGTTGCTAAAATTGAAAGTTTTTAAAAATTTAATAGAAAATTACTTTACTAACCCTATATTTGTGCCAATCGAAATTTAGCCATGATGAAGATTAAAAATTTGCTACTGGTTGCCATTTTAGCACTCTCTACAATGAGTGTAACTGCTCAAGATAGAGAGTGGGGAGGATTTTTAGGCCTTTCTACCTATAACGGTGATTTGGCCCAGTCACCCATACCCTTGAGGGGTACCCGTCCTGCGATAGGAGGGTTTTATCGCTATAACTTTAACAGCCACTGGGCTCTTAAAACAGGTTTAAACTTTGGCTACATTGCCAGCTATGATGATTATAGCGGTAAAGGTACCAATCGCGAAAACAGGAACCTTAGCTTTCACTCACCACTTGCTGAGCTTTCAGTAGTAGGAGAATATAACTTCATGAAGTACGTGGCCGGTTCACGCAAATTCAAATCAACTCCTTATGTGTTTGCAGGTTTGGCAGCATTTTACTACAATCCTCAAACTTACCTTAACGGTACTAAGTATGCACTACGTACTATGAAAACCGAACAAGGTAAAATGGATGGTGCTTATAGCCCACTTGGTATTGCAATACCAATCGGTATAGGTTACAAATTCAGCATAGGCCGCAAACAATTGTGGAACTTGGGTATCGAAATTGGTTACCGTAAAACATTCACTGATTATCTTGATGATGTTAGTGACAGGGCTCCTGATAACTTTGCTTCTTTAACTCCAGAAGAACAAGCACTAGCATACAGGGGTATTGTACCTTCAAACGATCCTTCAAAAGGATGGCCAAGCAAATGGCCTAGGGGTAATGCTGATAACAATGATGCATACTTCTTTTATGGTATAACTCTTAGCAAAACCATTCGTAAATTCGAATGTAGGTTTTAACAAAAAATTAAAGATATTTGTAATCGGGTCAAGCTTTATGTTTGACCCGATTTTTTTTATAATAATTCAAAACATTTTTCGTTAACACTAAGGTAAGATGATATTAAAACGGTTTATGCTTTTGGCAGGCTTAGCTATTGCCATTAATTCAGCAGCTCAGAGAGACAACGTAGAAGTAGGTATTTTGTTAGGTCAAACTAACTACATTGGCGACATGACTGAGAGCCGTTTTCAGGAAATGAATTTTGCAGGCGGGCTAATGCTTAGGTACAACCCAAACCACAATATTTCATTGAGAGGAAATGTTTTTTACGGTAAAATAAACGGTGATGATGCAAACTTCTCAAGCGAAGAAAAGCGTAGACGTAATCTAGACTTTTATTCGCCGTTGTTTGAGTTTTCAGGACAGTTTGAGTGGAACATCACCGGCTTTGATGCAATGGGTACAAAAGGTGGCAAAGGCTTTAGCCCATACATATACGCCGGCATAGGTATTTTTAAGTTTAACCCTAAAACAGTACTTAACGATACCGTGTATGAGTTGCAGCCAAAAGGAACCGAAGGACAAGGAACAACCCCTTTGCAAAGCCGTAAAAAATACGCACTTACCCAGGTAGCAATACCATTTGGATTTGGATTTAAAATAAGACTTGCCCCTCGTTTTGTAATGGGTATTGAGTACGGCACCCGCTTTACTTTTACCGATTATCTTGATGATGTGAGTTTAACTTATGTAAACCCTGCTATCCTTTCGGCTCAATACGGATCACAGTCGGCAGCATTAGCAAACCGCAGTGGTGAAGATAAAGGGCCATACGATATAATTAACCAAAGAGGACAACAACGTGGCGATAACAAAGACAGAGATTGGTACAACTTTTTGGGTATATCGCTTTCATATACAATTAATCTGCATAAAGTAAAGTGTTATCAGTTTTAAAAAGAGTCGCCCCGCTACTAATAGTAACAATATTTATAATAAGCAGCAACAATGCCTTAGCGCAGCGTTGGGAGATTGGCGGCCTTTTAGGCGGCACCAATTACTTAGGCGATATTTCAAAAGAACCCACTTTAAGCAAAACTCACATAGGTATCAACCTTTGGGGGCGCTACAACATATCACGCCATTTTTCATACAGGTTTGGAGCCGCTTTTGGACAAATTTCAGGAGCTGACTCGTTACAACCTGCAACTGAACTAAGAGGACTTACCTTTAAATCAAATATTTGGGAACTAACTAATATTATTGAGTTCCACTTTCGCCCATTTGGGTTAAGTCACCCACAGAATAAAAAATCATCTTTTTACGTATTTACAGGCATAAACGCGTTTTACTTTAACCCCAAAGCTAAATTTGATAATACTTGGGTATCATTACAACCCCTTGCTACCGAAGGTCAAAACCTTGAAGGTGGTAAAGGCAAATACTCGCGTGTAAGTGTATCAATACCCATTGGGGCGGGTTATAAGTTCAAGTTTTCCCCAAAATGGATTTTAGGATTTGAAGTAGGCTATCGCAAAACATACACTGATTATTTAGACGATGTAAGCGGTAACTACCCTGATTTAGTTGAGTTACGCAAAGCCAACGGAGCAGCCTCAGTGGCCTTGTCAGACCCTTCTAGCGTTAATGCAGGAGCAGGGGAGATGCGCAGTGCCAAAAATGATATGCGCGGCGACCCGCATCTAAAAGATTGGTACGTATTTGCCGGAATCACCCTTACATACCGTATTGAGCCCATTTATTGCGCATTTCCGCCAAAAACGAGGAGATTTCATAATGTTGATTAACTTTGCAACCCTCGAAAAAAATGCGCATAACCCCATGAGTTCGGCCCATGAAATAAATAAAGATAAGCTGCCTTCGCACATTGCCATCATTATGGATGGTAACGGACGTTGGGCAAAAGGAAAAGGCAAATTCAGAATATTTGGTCACCGCAACGGTGTGATTTCTGTAAGGGAAACAACTGAGGCTTGTGCAGAGTTGGGCGTGAAACACCTTACCCTATATGCGTTTTCTACCGAAAATTGGAGCCGACCCAAAGAAGAAGTGGATGCCTTGATGAACCTGTTGGTGGATACTATTGAAAAAGAAATCCCTACGCTGCAAAAAAACAGCATACGACTAACAGCCATCGGAGATTTACAGTCTTTACCAAAAAGCTGTTTAACAAAATTAAACTCGGCTATTGAAGAAACTAAAGGCAATACCCGTATGCAACTGGTGTTGGCTCTTAGCTACAGTGCCAAATGGGATTTAACAAACAGTATACGCAATATTGCCGCCGATGTAAAGGCCGGTAAAATTGATGTAAACGATATAAACGACGAGTTGATTGATAACTACCTTTCAACACGTGGGATACCCCATCCTGAATTATTGATACGTACCAGCGGTGAACAAAGGATTAGCAACTTCTTATTATGGGAAATTGCCTATTCAGAGTTGTATTTCACCCCTGTATTGTGGCCTGATTTTAGGAAAGAAGACCTTTACGAAGCAATTATAGATTATCAAAAACGTGAACGCAGGTTTGGAAAAACAGGCGACCAGTTAAAAGCAGGATGAGATATTTAAGGATAGTACTACTGTTATTATTGCCTGCACTACTGCGGGCACAAGGCGATACTACACAAACTGAAGAATACTATACAATGGATTACCAGCGTCCGCAAAAAGTTGTGGTAGGTGGTATAGGCATTATAGGCGTTCAGTTTTTGGATGAACGTATCTTATCAGTATTAACAGGGTTGTACGAAGGGCAAACCATATCATTGCCCGGTGATGAGCTTACAAAAGCCATCGAAAACCTTTGGAAACAAAAATTCTTTGTGAACATACAAGTCCGTCTTAGAAAGATGGAAGAAAACAAAGTATTCATTGATTTTTATTTGGAAGAAAGACCCCGTTTAAGCGAGATAAAAATACGCAGGCTAAAAAAGCGCCATGCCAAAAACCTTCGTGAAGATTTGAGCATTCAAAGCGGCCAAATTGTTACCGAAAACGTAATACAGCGTACCCGCAGCGAAGTATTAAAGCACTTTAGAGAGAAAGGGTATTTTAACGCAAGAGTAGAGATTACTGAAGTACCCAGCCCCATCCGCAAAAACTTTGTTGATTTGCAACTAACCGTTTACCGCGGCGATAGGATAAAAATTAACGACATTGTTTTTGTTGGAAACAATAACGTAAAATCATCAAAATTGCGCAGGCTGTTTAGTGACACTAAACGCAAAGCATGGTGGCGTATATTCAAAAAGTCTAAGTTTATAGAAGATACGTATAACGAAGAGAAATTAGGTATTGTAAGTTATTACAACACTTTGGGCTATCGTGATGCTGTTTTGCTTAGCGATACCATCTATCAGCACAACGATAAAACCATCAACATTCAATTAACCCTTAGCGAAGGGCGCAAATACTACTTCCGTAATATTTCATGGGCGGGTAATACCAAATTCACCAGCGATACCTTGGGCAAAATGCTTGATATCAAAAGGGGAGATGTGTACGACCAATCAGCCCTTGAAAGCAAGCTGTTTATGAACCCAAGAGGGTATGATATATCAGCGTTGTATATGGACGACGGATACTTATTCTTCTCAGTAGTACCTGTTGAAGTAAAAGTTGAAAACGACTCTATTGACCTTGAAATCCGTATTCAGGAAGGTCCGCAGGCTACTATCAGTTCGGTAACAGTTACGGGTAATAGCAAGACCAGCGACCACGTTATCTTGCGTGAGATACGTACAAGACCCGGCCAGAAATTCAGCCGTACCGATATACAGCGTTCTATTCGTGAGTTGGTAGCATTGGGCTATTTCGACCCAGAAAAAATGGACGTACAGCCAAAGCCTAATGTTGCTTCCGGTACTGTTGATATTGAGTATAAGGTAGAAGAAAAATCAAGCGACCAGATTGAACTTTCAGGTGGTTTCGGTCAAGGGTTTGTGGTAGGTACCTTAGGGCTTACCTTATCAAACTTTGCCACTAAAAAAATGTTCAAAAAAGGTGGTTGGGATCCATACCCATCAGGTGATGGACAACGTTTGAGCATTCGTGCACAATCAAACGGTACTTACTACCAGTCGTATAACTTCTCGTTTACAGAGCCTTGGTTTGGCGGCAAACGCCCCAATTCACTTTCGTTTAGTGCATACCACTCTATTCAGCAATTCAACAGCTCAGGCACGCCTTCAAAACTTAAAATATCAGGTTTAAGCTTAGGATTAGGCAAACGTTTGCGTTGGCCTGATGATTGGTTCACTGTAAACTATTCTATAAACTACCAGCATTATAACCTTAGCAACTATACCACCGGTATTTTTGAGTTTGACGACGGACGTTCAAACAACATTAACTTCCGTTTCCTGTTGTCGCGTAACTCAACCGATGATTATATATTCCCACAGGCAGGTTCGCAGTTCAACTTCTCAACACAGTTAACGCCGCCATTCTCAAAATTCTCAGGCGTTGATTATAAAACAGCTACTACCCAAGAGAAGTTTAAATGGATTGAATACCATAAGTGGAAGTTTGATGCAATGCACTACACTAAACTGGCTAAAAATCTTGTATTAGCTTCAATGGTGCGCACCGGATTTATGGGCTTTTATAACCGCGATATAGGTAACTCACCCTTCGAACGTTTTTACGTGGGTGGTGCCGGTTTGATAGGCTTTAACCTTGACGGTCGTGAATTGATTTCGATGCGTGGTTACAGGGATAACTCAATTACCCCAAGGGCAGTAAATGAAGATGGTAGTTCAGGCAACTATGTGGGTGCAACTATCTACAATAAATTTACGATGGAGCTTCGTTACCGCGTTTCTCCAAACCCGCAAGCCACCGTGTATGTACACAGTTTCTTAGAAGCAGGTAACAGCTGGTCGCGATTCAAAGATTACAACCCTTACAACCTTTTACGTTCAGGCGGCGTTGGTGTACGTATATTTCTGCCCATGTTCGGCCTGTTAGGTATAGATTGGGGTTACGGGTTTGATAACAACCCATATACACCCGGTTCAAACAAAGGACAAGTACACTTTTTCATAGGTCAGCAATTATAATTTTTATAAAAGATATGAAGCAGATAATATCAGTTATAGCATTTTTAATAGCCTTGCCGGTTTTTGGCCAAAGGTTTGCTTATGTAGATAGTGAATACATACTTAACCAAATGCCCGAATACAAATCAGCACAAAAACAGCTTGATTTTCTTTCGGAGCAATGGGAAAAAGAGATTGAAAAGAAAAAAGAAGAGATAGCCAAACTTGAGAAAAACCTTTTAGCAGAGCGTTTAGTGCTAACGGATGATGTTATAAAACAACGCACCGACGAAATAACTGCTAAAAACAAAGAGTTGCGCGAGTATCAGGTGTCAAAGTTTGGAGTTAACGGAGAGTTGTTTACCAAACGCCAAGAATTGGTGAAACCCATTCAAGACAAAGTATTTGAAGCAATACAAAAAGTTGCCAAAGACAACGCCTTGGATTTTATTTTTGATAAATCGGGTGGGGTAACCATGTTGTACACAAATCCCAAATACGACCGCAGCGACGAAGTGCTGGAAGCCCTTGGCATAAGCCCCGGAGGAGAGGGACAAGGTGAAACACCCGAAGAAGAATAAAAAAAGTGTTTACCTTGCGGCCTTAAACTGTATAGAACAAAAACGACACAAAATATAGCTACGATGAAGAACAGTATTAAAACCCTTGCCTTAGTATTTGGTTTGATGATTTGCGCAATCACGGCAAATGCACAATCTAAAATAGCTCACATTCATGCAGATTCATTGGTGTTACTTATGCCCGAATCAGCAAAAGCAGACTCCGCAATACAAGTTGAGGTAAAAAAATGGGAGAATATGCTTTCAAAAAAAGAGTCAGAATTAAAAGTTCTTTATGAAAAAATCATGAAGGCCGTAAATAATAATAATGGTCAAGAACCCAATGATGATTTTTTTAAACTTGATGTTGCAGATTATCAAGAAGGGACTCAAAAGTTAAACCAGCTAGATCAAACGGCTAAAGACGCTGTAGCGACAAAAAGGCAAACCGTTTACGAACCCATTATTGCCAAAGTACGTAAAGCCATCGAAGAAGTTGCTAAAGAAAAGGGCTATACCTATGTGTTAGATGCTAGCGCAGGCGGTATTCTTTACTCACAACCATCAGACAACCTGATGAACGATGTGAAAAAGAAATTGGGCATTAAATAAGTTCAGTAAATAATAGAAAACATAACGGAAAAGTCCCTCATTTGAGGGACTTTTTTGCATATATTCGATATGCCAAAAATTGTGGAAGCAAAAAAACAACCCATAGGAATATTCGATTCAGGTATTGGAGGATTAACAGTGGCAAGAGCCATTGCCAAGCTAATGCCCAACGAAAGCTTTATTTATTTTGGTGACACCGCACACTTACCTTACGGTGATAAGTCGGCAGAATCAATAAAGCATTATTCGCGTAAAATAGCGTCGTTCTTGTTATCACATAACTGTAAGATGGTGGTGATAGCTTGTAACACCGCTTCCGCTACGGGGTATCAGGCGTTACTGCCTATGTTTGCTGATAAAAGCCTGCTCATAAATGTTATCGACCCTGTGGCGTCACACGTGTCACAAAATGTAAAGCAGGGTAAAGTGGGCATTATTGCTACTAAACGCACGGTAAGCACCAGAGCCTATTCAAAAAAGATTAAAAAAACAGCCCCAACATTGGCTACCGCAGAGTTAGCCACCCCGTTGCTGGCCCCCATGATAGAAGAAGGCTACTTTAACAACAACATCAGCCAAACAATTATCAATAGTTATCTGGAAAAGAAACCCCTTGCAGGTATTGATGCGTTGGTATTGGGCTGCACCCACTATCCGCTGATACAGGCTCAGATAGAGAAATACTACCAAAAGCAAAAGAAGCAAGTACCTATTATAGATTCGGCTAGTGTGGTGGCCCAGCAAGTAAAAAAGGTGTTGGACGATAAAAAACTCCTTAACCCCGAAGGACCTGCAGAATATAAATTCTTCGTGTCTGACTACACTACTGCATTTGAGAGTACTGCCCGTATTTTCTTCGAAGAAAAAATAAAACTTGAGTATTACCCGCTTTGGCAATAACCCATGCAACCTAAAGGCACGGTATTAATAATTGACGATGTACATCCTTACCTCAACGAGCATTTGCCTGCGTTGGGATACGCGATTGATTATCTCCCTTATATATCACGGGCTGAAATTATCAACTGCATAGGTAATTACGAAGGGCTGGTGGTACGCTCAAAAACAAAAATCGACCGTGAGGTTCTGCAAGAAGCGCACAAACTTAAATTTATCGGTAGGGCAGGGTCCGGTCTTGAAATTATTGATTTAGAATACTGTGAACAAGCGGGCATCACTTGTTTTAACACTCCCGAAGCCAACTGTGATGCCGTAGGCGAACAGGCCGTAGGTATGTTGTTGAGCTTATTGGCAAACATTCACAAATCATATTTAGAAGTAAATAACTTTGAGTGGGAACGCGAGGGCAACCGCGGGTTTGAGCTATCCTATATGACAGTGGGAATTGTCGGATATGGTCATACGGGAAGTGCCTTCGCAAAAAAGCTTTCAGGGTTTGGTTGCAAAATAATCGCCTACGATAAATACAAAACCGATTACGGCAACGAGTTGGTAGAAGAGTGCAGCATGGAGGCGCTTTATGCCCGTGCGGACGTTTTAAGCGTACATTTACCACTTACCAGTGAAACACATCACCTTATTACTTCCGATTATATAAATAGCTTTAAAAAGAGTTTTTACTTACTTAACCTATCAAGGGGAAAAATAATGCATACCCCCGCTGTACTATCAGCCCTGCAAAGCGGCAAACTGCGCGGTTGTGCGCTGGATGTATTGGAAAACGAAAACCTGCCCGAATATTCTTTCGACGAACGTCAGCAACTTTCCAACCTGCTGGCCTACCCTAACGTTTTAATAACAAGTCACACAGGTGGCTGGACGCATGAGTCCTATTACAAGATTTCCGTAAGCTTAGTTGAAAAAATAAAGCAACTGGGCTAAACCGAAATCAAAAATAATCGCCGGCCGGCAAACCCTTTGCACCAGTAGGTGCAGGTAAAATTTTATTCACTTTTAAAAAACAACCTATGAGAAGGATAATTTACCTATGGCTTTGCTTTGCCCTTCCTGTAGCACTACAGGCACAAACTACCACCGGGGAGTTAAGGGTTACTGTAACCGATGGAGAGGAATTAGTGGAGTTTGCTTATGTAACCCTGTACCAAGAAGGAGCGGTTATTAAGACCCAAAGCACCAACGAAAAAGGTATCGCAACTTTTAAACCCCTGAATGCAGGCAAATACAACGTGCGCGTAAACTATGCGGCACAAGATAAAACTTTGGCAGGTGTGGCAGTAGATGCTGATAATGTAACAGAAGTTACAATATCAGTAGGGTTAGTAGAAGTTACAGAAACAGTCGTAACTCATGTTAAAAAAATTGTAGATAATGATAAATGTATAGGTTGCGGACGGGATGGATTAATAGCATCTCCTATAAGGTCTAGTTTATCAAGCATAGCAAATACAGCTCCCGGTGTATTTGCTCAAGATGGCGGGGCAATGTCTATGAACGGAGCTCGTTTTAATTCAAGCCGTATTCTATGGAACGGTGTTTGGATAAACGGTTCAAACCTTTCAGGATTCCCAACTGCAGCCATTGGAAACGCATCCGTAATGTTGGGTGGCTTTTCAGCAGAGTACGGAGATTTTTTGGGCGGTGCTATCAGCGTTAATACCCCTCGTCCGGGGTTATTAAGAAGAAGCTCAGTAGAAGCCATTAGTTCCAGCTTGTTTGATAAATACCATAACAATTATGCAGAAGCCTTTTTTATGGGGCCTTTGATTGTAGAAAACAAAGGTCGCGACAGTGCTAAAGTTAAGTTGGGGTATTTACTATCGGGCAATTACCAATACCAAGCCGATAGGTCACCATCGGCGGTAGGTGTTTGGCGTTTGAAAGAAGACAAACTGAAAGAATTGGAAGAAACCCCTTTACGCTCATCACCTAAAGGAAACGGCTTTGTACCATCGGCAGAGTTTATCACCCAAAAAGATTTGGAAAAAATAAGTGCCAATCCTAACACTCCTTCGCAAACCACCTCACTGTTGGGCGAGTTGAATTATGTACCCAATGAGAACATTCAGGTACTATTTGGTGCCAAGTACGATTACGGCAATTTTATCAACTACAATTTTGCTAACAACCTGTTTAACCCCGGCAACAACTCACAAACCATTAACCACAACCTGCTTACCTATGTAAACTTTAACCACATACTAAAAACAAAAGAAAATGGTTGGATAACCAATGCCTTTTACAATGTTCGCTTAGATTATCAGGGAGCGTGGTCAACAACACAAGACCCTGAGCACGGTACTAATCTGTTTGATTATGGACACATAGGCCGTTTTAAAACATACAGCACCCCTGCGTATGAACTGGTATCGCATACAGAAAACCAGAAGCCGGACACATTTGAGGTAAACGGACAGAAGTACTACGTTAAGAATTACTACCGTCAAACAGGGAACCGCCCCATTGATACATTGGTAACATTTGACCGCAACGAAACACACAACCCATTGCGTGCCAACTACACCAGCTTGTATTATGATTTACTTGGGCAAGAGAATATAAACTCACTAACCTCTATACGTAGTAGCGGAGCAGGGTTGGTAAACGGTCAAAACCCGATAGGTATATATTCAAACATGTGGAACAACGTGGGGTTGGGAGTAACCGGTTACGGTAAAAGCCAAAGTGAGCAAGTAGGTATTAATGCCACAGGGCAAATAAGCACCAAAAACCACGAGTTACGTTTCGGTATGTATTACGAGCAACGTTTTCAACGTGCTTGGAGTGCTGATGCCAACGGCCTTTGGACATTGATGGGTCAATTGGCCAACAACGGCTTGGTGTTAGATACTGAAAATCCCCAACTGGTGTTAGACCAAAACGGGGTGTTTAGAGACACCGTTAAATACGGCTATCGTCAATCAGCATCACAGTCAACCTTTGATAAGCGCATCAGAGCAGCACTGATAGCACAAGGTGCCGTAGATAATTATGGCAAACCCATTACTGAAAACTCGTTTATCGATATCAACTCATACAATCCTGCCGATTTTAAACTTTCGATGTTTAGTGCTGATGAGTTGCTAAACAACGGTAACGGGTATGTAAGTTATTACGGGTATGATTACTTGGGTAACAAAACCAATGGCTCACGAAGTATCAATGCTTTTACTAATGATATTTTAAATCGCCCCGTGGGTGCTTATATGCCTACTTATGCTGCTGCATTTGTGCAAGACAGGATACAGTTTAAAGGTTTTACCATGCGTGTTGGCTTGCGTGCCGAAAGGTTTGACAACAATATGCCGGTGCTTAAAGACCCATTTTTGTTGTTTGATGCTAAAACAGCAGCCGAGGTGAAAACTATTGGCGGTACAGATGTGAAGCACCCTGAATCAATTGGCAATGATTATACAGTATATGTTGATGATGCCCGCAATCCCACACGCATTACAGGCTACCGCAGCGGTAATACTTGGTACAATGCGCAAGGGTTGCAAATAAATGACCCTGCAACTATTGCCGAGCAATCAAAAGGAAGCACGATACAGCCTTACCTTAGCAATGCTACACAAAATAGGGTAGAGGCTAACGCCTTTACCGATTACAAGCCACAGGTGCAATTATTGCCCCGCTTGTATTGTGAGTTTGCAGTTACGGATGTAGCTCGTTTTTTTGCCAGCTATGATGTGTTGGCACAACGACCTACCAACAACTTTGCTACCATAGCACAATACTATTTCTTACCCTTTAACTCAACCGATATAATAGGTAACCCCGATTTGAAACCTCAACGCAGTACCAACTACGAGTTAGGTTTTAGGGTTAAGTTGTCAGTAAACTCGGCATTGGCACTAACCGCTGCCTATCGCGAGCAACGCAACCTTATACAATTATATAAATACAACTACGCTTACCCGGTAAGCTATACCTCTTTTGCTAACATCGATTTTTCAACTATCAAAAGTTTCTCCGCTCAATACATTATGCGCAAAAACGAGCGGATTGAAATGGACGCATCCTACACGTTACAGTTTGCCGATGGCACAGGGTCATCAGCAGGCTCTCAGCAGGCATTGGTTGCAGTGGGGCAACCAAACCTACGCACACTTTTCCCTCTTAGTTTTGACGTTCGTAACAACATCAAGTTCAACGTCAGCTACTACACCCGTAGTGGAGATAAGTACACAGGACTTAAAATTAAGGGAGTTAAGGTATTTGAAAACATGGGCGTAGTGATGAACCTGAATGCGTTCTCAGGGTTACCCTACACCGTTAACCAACAACCTACGGCCAACGCACAAAGCGGTGCCGCCAATCGTTCACCTATTAAAGGTACACCCTTTGGCGCCCGTTTGCCTTGGCAACTACAAAACGACTTAAGTATCTTTAAAACCATTCCTACAGTTTTGGGTCGCTCAAAAGACGGCAGCAAAAAAATGGGAGAGTTTAGATTTACGCTGTCAGTAAATAATTTTATCAACCTAAAAAACATACGTGCCATACATCCTTACACCGGCTCAGCAGAAACCGACGGGTGGCTAAGCTCAGAACAAGGCCGTAAGGCAGTAGAAAGCGCAGTGAATGCACAATCATTTGTTGATTTGTACAACACCGCGCTACAAAACCCCGGTTACTATACTATGCCCCGCAGGATAAGGTTAGGGGTATCGTTAACCTTTTGATAACCTACTGTTTTTAAAGGGTTTTTGAAATTTTTCTTAAAAAATCAGGGGGCGTTACAACCCCCTGATAAAAAAAGTCGTTCTGGTATCCAGTACCTATAAACAACATTAATCGGATATAAATAGTGGTTTATAAAATAGATATGATTTTGTAGAGCCAAATGTTTAGTGTTTTTTTGCGGGAAGTGTAAAATTAATTTTAAATTGTGCCCCCAATTTTAGGGGCAAACTCGAGAATTGGAACTAATACCAAACTAAGTTGATATGAGAAGAAAAATCTACCTGTTTTTATTGGGTGTAATTGCTTCGGTTACAGCAATGGCCCAATCACAGTTGGGAGAAATCAGGGGTACCGTTTTTGACGAGGATACCAAAGAGCCGCTGATAGGTGCCACTGTAGAAGCGTATTTGGGAGGCCAGAAAATTACGGGTGCCGCCACCGACATTGATGGTGTGTACCGTATTAAAGGTCTTAAACCCGGAACTTATGACATCGTTATTAAGTACACCGGTTACCAAAGCAAGAAAATCGAAGGTCTTGCCATTCGTCCCGATCAGATCACATTCCAGGATGTGCAGATTGGCGAATCGGTAATTTCCGTAGGTGAAGTTGTTATCACTGAGAAAGCCCGCCCTCCCATTGTAAAAGGGGATGAATTGGGTCGTACCATTGATAACGTAGGCAAAATACCCACTCGTGGTGTAAACAGCCTTAGTAACACGGTTGCAGGTACCATATCTATTGATGGTGGTACACCAAGTTTCCGTGGTGCTCGTTCATCAGGTACTGCTTATTATATTGATGGTGTAAGGGTAATTGGTAACATCAACCTTCCTCAGCGCGGTATAGGCCAGCAAAACGTTATTACCGGTGGTGTATCTGCCGAATATGGCGACTTTGTTGGGGGTGCTATCAGCGTAACCACACCCCCGCCATCATCAACCTTTAACGCATCGTTTGAAGGTATCACTTCAAGTCTTTTTGATAAATACCACTTCAACCTGTTTGAGATGGCAATGACCGGTCCTATTTATACTAAAAATAAAGGTCGTTCAACTGCTCGTACAGTGTTGGGATATTTGTTTGCAGGTAACTTTAACTATACTGCCGACCGTTCGCCATCAGCTATCGGTGTTTGGCGTGTGAAAGAAGATAAACTAAAAGAATTGGAAGCCAGCCCTATCCGTTCGGCACCAATCGGTCAAGGTTTTGTGCCTTCGGCTGAGTTTATCACCAATAAAGACTTGGAAAAAGTACAAGCTACTCCTAACGTGCCACAATATGTGGTTACAGCCTTGGGTAACTTAAACTTTTCACCAACCGATAAAATACAAGTGATTTTGGGTGCTAAGTATGACTATTCAAACACAATAGGCTACAACTTCCAAAACAACCTGTTCAACTATAATAATAACGCACAAAGTATCCAGCACAGTTTGTTAAGCTACTTGAGCTTCACTCAAAGGCTTATCACATCAGAAGATAACAAAGACAAAAACGCTAAGCGTTTAGTTGAAAGTGCTTATTACACCATTCGTTTAGAATACCAATCAAACTGGAACATCAACCAGGATGCAGTTCACAAAGACAACATCTTTGATTATGGCTACATCGGCCGTTTCAAAACATACAGCCGCCCCGCATTTGAATTTGTAGGCGGAGGTAACGAAAACTCAAACCCCGATACGGTTCAATACAACGGTCAAACCTATTACATCAAAAACTACTACCGTCAAACAGGTAACAGGCCTATTGATACCTTGTTCACTTTTGACCGTAGCAATACCCGTAACCCTATCAGGGCTAACTACACCTCTGCTTATTATGACCTATTGGGTCAAGACGCTATCAACTCAATATTTGATGTGCGTAGTAGCAACGCCGGTTTGGTTAACGGACAAAACCCAATAGGTATTTACTCTTTGATGTGGAACAACGTAGGTACGCTAACCTCTAGTTATGGCAAAAGCCAAAACGAGCAGTACAGCTTGAACGCTTCAGGTGAAGTGAGCATTAAAGGCCATGACATTAAATTTGGTGTTTACTACGAGCAACGTGTATCACGTTCTTGGAGCGTATCATCAAACGGTTTGTGGACTTTGATGTGGCAGTTGATGAACAACGGTGTTGTGTTGGATACTGATAACCCAATTTTGTCAGTTGACCAAAATGGTATTTTCCGAGATACAGTTCGTTACAACTACAAACAATCAGAGAACCAATCAACTTTTGATAAAAACTTTCGTAAGAGGTTAATGGAGCGTGGTGTAATGGATAACTACGGCAACCCTATTACTGAAAACTCTTACGTTGATATTAACGCATTTGACCCTAACGACTTTAAACTAAGCGATTTTAGCGCTGATGAGTTGTTGAACAACGGTAACCGTTTAGTAAGCTATTTCGGTTACGATTACATGGGTAACAAACTAAAAGGAAATCGCGGTATTGCTGATTTCTTAGACCCAAGCAGGCGTGAAATTGGTGCTTATATGCCTATTTACTCTGCAGTGTTTGTTCAAGATAAATTCGCCTTTAAAGACCTTATCTTCCGTTTAGGTTTGAGGGTTGAAAGGTTTGATAACAACCTACCTGTACTTAAAGATCCATATTCATTGTATCCAATTCGCTCAGCAGGTGAAGTGAAAGAAGTAGGAGGTACTGCCGTTACTCACCCATCTTCTGTAGGTAACGATTATGCAGTGTATGTAGATAACATTGAAAACCCAACCCGTATTTTGGGTTACCGTGATGGTTTGGAATGGTACAACAAAGAAGGTATCAAAATTGCTGACCCTTCAGTACTTGCTAACAACTCTCGTACCGGTAAAATCCAACCTTACTTGGTTGACCCTAATAACGAAAACGTAACTGCTGCTTCGTTCACCGATTTCAAACCAACCATCAACGTGTTGCCACGTATTTGGTTTGACTTCCCAATTAACCAAGCATCTAGGTTCTTTGCCAGCTACGACGTTATTGCACAAAGGCCATCAAACGTATTTACTACTGTTGATGATTACTACTACTTGCGTTTTAACCCCACTACAACGCTTAACAACCCTAACTTGAAAGCCCAAACTACTACTGACTATGAGCTTGGTTTCAAACAAAGGTTAACAGATAATACCAGCAAGCATCAATCAGCGTTGAGTATAGTTGCTTCATACCGCGAACAACGTAACCTTATCCAGTTGTTCCGTTATAACTATGCTTATCCTATTGACTATACTTCATTTGGTAACATCGACTTTTCAACCATTAAGAGCTTCAGGCTTGAATATGAAATGAGGGATTTGGGTAACCTTAACATGGACGCTAACTATACCTTGCAATTTGCTGATGGTACAGGTTCAAGCACAGGTTCTCAAGCATCACTTATTTCAGTTGGTTTGCCCAACTTACGTACTTTGTTCCCACTTAACATCGACGTAAGGCACAACATCAAAGTTAACTTGTACTATGAATTTGCCGGTGGCGATAGGTACAACGGCCCGGTTTGGGGTAAAAAGAAAACCAAAGTACTTGAAAATGCAGGTATCAGCGTAATCTTTAACGCCTTCTCTGGTCTACCATACACAGCTAACCAAATTGCTACTCCAAACACACAATCAGGCGTAGTAGTTCGTAGCCCAATTAAAGGTACTCCTTTTGGTTCACGCCTTCCATGGCAGTTGCAAAACGACATTAACATTTACAAACGTGTAAATGTGAAGTTGGGTCGTAACAAATCAGGTATGCCTAAAATGGGACAAATGCAGTTTATGTTCTGGATACAAAACTTCCTAAACATAGATAACATTAGGGCTGTACACCCATACACCGGTTCAGCAACTGATGATGGTTGGTTGAGTTCAAACCTTGGTCGTGAGTCGATAAGGAACGCAGTTGATGCACAATCATTTGTTGATTTGTACAACACAGCCCTTGCTAACCCCGGCTATTATGGTTTGCCACGTCGTATCAGGCTGAGCGTATCGTTGCAGTTTTAATTAAAAAAAAATTACGGTTATGAGAATTATTAATATAAAGGCATTAGTTAGTGTGGCTGTTATGCTATTTGCAGGCAGCAATCTAATGGCAAAAGAAGTTATCGGGCTTCCTACTTCAGTAGGAGGGCAGAAACTGCAGCGTAAAGCTGCAGCATGCGAGCCTGCTACATTTCAGGCCGATTTAGATATCAACAACGTACGCGCCCGTATTTTGAACGGTGGTGATATGTGGTGGGATTTGAATAGTGTGGCCAAATACGAAATACCTAAAGTAAGCGATGCTAATACCATTCGCAAAAACTCGCTGTTTGCGGGTGCTATATGGATTGGTGGTCTTGATCCGGGTGGTAACCTAAAGGTTGCTGCTATGACCTACCGTCAAAGTGGTAGTGATTATTACCCAGGTCCTTTGGATACAGGCGGTTCTGCCTCTACCGAAGCCGGAAGGTGTAAATTCTACGACAAAATCTTTAAAATCAACCGTAACGATATTATGGCATTTATCGACAGTGGTGCTACACCTACTGACGATATCCGTAACTACCCCGGTAGCGGTGATATTAACTTTAAAGAATCAAGGGTTCTGGCTCCATTTTTCGATGCCAACGGTGATGCATTTTATGATGTAGCCAGCGGTACTGAATATCCCGTACTAGACCCAACCCGCCCTGCTGATAAAAACAAACCTGAAGATCAACCTGACCAGATGCTTACTTTTATCTATAACGATAAAGGTAATATTCACTCTGAAACATCAGGTATTCCTATCGGTTTGGAATTGGTTACTACCGCCTTTGGTTTTAAAACCAACGACGAGATTAACAACATGACTTTCTACAAAACCAAAATTACCAACCGCTCACGCGACGCTGTTAGAGATTGTTATTTTGGCCAATGGGTAGATGCCGATTTGGGTAACTATTCTGATGACTATGTAGGTTGTGATACTTCTCGCGACTTAGGTTTCTGCTACAACGGTGATGATGATGATGAAGGTATCTTAGGATATGGTACAAACCCTCCTTCAGTAGGTACTGACTTTTTCGAAGGTCCTCGTAACGAAAGCGGACAAGAACTAGGCTTAGCTAAATTTGTTTACTATAACAACGACTTTTCAGTAATCGGTAACCCAACCCTTGCTGAACATTACTACGGTTACTTGCGTGGTATATGGAAAGATAACTCACCTGTAACTTATGGTGGTAACGGTTATAACACAGGCTCACGTGCTGACTTTATGTTCCCTGACGATCCTGCAAAATCAGGCGGATGGCACGAAAAATCAGCAGGTAACACTCCTGGAGACCGTCGTTACATCCAATCTTCTGGTCCATTTACACTTGAACCCGGTGCTGTTAACTATGTAACAGTGGGTGTGGTTTGGGCACGTGCTACCACCGGTGGTGCTACAGGCTCTCTTTCGCTATTGCGTTTGGCAAGTGATAAAGCTCAAAAATTGTTTAACAACAACTTTGACATTATTGATGGTCCTGATGCACCAATAGTTCAAATTACTGAACTTGATCGTGAACTTATTGTAACCTTCACCGGTACAAACACTCCACGTGTTGAAAAGTACAGTGAATCAGTTGTTGGTGGTAATGGTCAAGAGTTGCGCTACAAATTCCAAGGGTACATGGTGTACCAGTTGAAAGATGCTAACGTAACATCTGCTGACTTGAACAACATTGATAAAGCACGTTTGGTGTTCCAATGCGATATCAAAGACGAAACCGCACAAATTATCAACCAAGAATTTGATGACGTTGTAGGTGTAACTGTTCCTGTTGAGAAAGTAAACGGTAACAACAAAGGCGTTCAGCATACTTTTAAACTTACTGATGACCTTTTTGCAGCCGGTGATAAACGTTTGGTAAACTTTAAAACTTACCACTACCTAGTATTATCATACGCTAGCTTAACAAACGATCCTAACGATGATTTGCAGTTCTTGGGCGGTAGGCTAGTAGCCGGTGGCTTGAGAGGTATTCCTCACAAAGCCGAACCCCGTGGTTCTGGTACTGAAATTGGTGCTAACTATGGTGATGGTCCAGCTATCACACGTATAGCCGGCCGTGGTAACGGTGGTATCAACCTTGAACTAGACGAAGAGTCAGAAGCTGCAATATTAAATAGCTCAAGCGCACACGTTCCACGTATTAAATACAAAGGCGGAGCAGGTCCGTTTAACATTAAAGTTATCGACCCATTCAAAATCCAAAAAGGCGATTATGAATTGAAGTTTATAGATTCATTGCACCTAAACAGCACTGCTTTCAGGTTCCAAGACTCTATTACCAACCCATACCGTACCCGTTGGATTTTAACCAATACTACCACTGGTCAATCAGTACTTTCTGATACAGTAATACATATTGATAACGAACAAGTAATTCCAGCTTGGGGTATATCTCTAACTATTAAACAAGTAGTAGGCCCCGGCGATCCTGATAACATTACCGATAACAGTAATGGTTTCTTGAGCGCCTCAATGGAATATGCTAACGACGATAAACCTTGGTTGACTGCTTTGCAGGATAACGATGCATTTGCTACTAGCCCAACTTTATCTTGGTTCAACTGGATTAGGGCTGGTCGTAACGGTTCACCCAGCTATTCGGATGTTTATACCCATGACTTTGCTAACGCAGGTAACCCACTTGACCCCCGCGAACGTTGGGAGAAAATGTTGGATGGTCGTATAGCTCCGTATGCTTTGGCTGCCCGTGCTCCGGCAAACGCTTCTGGTCGTACCACTTATGGCCCTGCATACTCACAACAACCACTTACCGATAACCCATACAGCGAGTTGGCTAGTGTGGATATTGTAATAACTCCTGATAAATCAAAATGGACTCGTTGTGCTGTAGTTGAAATGTCTGAAGACCCATTGCTTTCTTTGGGTAATGCAGAGAAATTCCAATTACGTCGTAGCCCATCGTTGGATAAAGACTTTAAACCAATGACCAATGGCGACCAAGGCCGTAGCTGGTTCCCCGGTTATGCTATTAACCTTGAAACAGGTGAAAGGTTGAACATTATCTTTGGTGAAGACTCTAACCTTCCAAATGAAAACGGTACCGATATGATATGGAACCCAACCGGTAACCTATCATCATCACAAGGTATTGTATTGGGTGGTAAACACTACTTCTACATTATGGGTAGCTACAGGGCAATTAACTTCAACGGACCTATTTATGATGAAGGAGCGATGTACCAGCCGATGCTGTCATCAAACAGTGTTCTTGAGCGCAGGCGTGTGTTTTCACAAGCAATGTATGTAATGCCTGCTCTTGCTGAAACAGGTTTCAACCTTAAGAGTGGTATTCCTCCTTATGAAGTAAGGATACGTATCAGGGCTTCTAAGCCTTACCAAAACTATAACGCTGCTGAAGATAGCGTAAACAAAAACCAACCTTTGTTTACCTTCAACACCAACGATATTGTTGCCAATCCAAACTCTGACAATGCAAAGCGCAGTGCTCTTGATTTGATTGGTGTTGTTCCTAACCCTTACTACGCATACTCACAGTATGAAGGTAGCAGGTTGGATAACAGGGTTAAATTTATCAACCTTCCACAAAAAACAACCATTAAAATCTTCACTTTCAGCGGTACCCTTGTTCGTACTATTAAGAAAGATGATGAGTCAACCTCAGTTGATTGGGATTTGAAAAACCAAGCTAACGTGCCCATCGCATCAGGTATGTATATTATACACGTAGATGCCGAAGGCGTTGGTACTAAAATCTTGAAATGGTTTGGTATTATGAGGCAGATAGATTTGGATACCTTCTAATCACTTTAATGGAAATTTAACATGAAAAAACTTATAAAGCATACGTTGATAGTAGCAGGTATCACTGCCTGTGTTATAAATGCAAGGGGTGGTAACCCTGACCGTGCCGGACAAGCCGGGGCAACCGAACTGCAAGTAAACAGTTGGGCCCGCAGCTCAGGATGGGGCGGTGTAAACTCAGCCTCTATCAGGGGGCTTGAGTCAACCACACTTAACGTAGCGGGTTTGGCCCACTTATCTTCTACTGAAGTGATAGCAGCCCGCACCAATTGGTTAGTGCCTTCGGGAATTAACATTAACAACATTGGTTTGGGCCAAAGGGTGAGCGAAAGCGGAGTATTGGCATTAACCATTACCTCAATAGGTTTTGGTGATATACCCATCACTACCGTTAGCCAACCCGAAGGTGGTTTAGGTACCTTCAGGCCACAGTTCATCAACATCGGTTTGGGATACGCTCACAGGTTCTCATCATCTATTACAGGTGGTTTGTTACTTAGGGCTATTTCGCAAGAGGTGGTGAACGTAAAAGCACAAGGTTTTGCTATTGATGCAGGTATCCAATACGCTACCACCTCAGTAAAACGTACCATTGGTAACCCAAAGTTCTCTAAAGGTCGCTACCGCGAGGATATGCGTTTTGGTATTGCTTTGCGTAACGTAGGTCCTGACATGGTTTTCCGTGGTGATGGTTTATCTATCACAGGTTCTATAAACGACGCTTCTTACTCAAGCACTTTAGAAAACCGTGCGTCTAAATTCAACCTACCTTCGTTGCTAAACATTGGTTTTGCATACGATTTCAGGTTGGATAAAGACAGCAACAGCTACTTCCACAGGTTAACAGCGGCTACTAACTTTACTTCAAACACATTTTCTAAAAACCAATTAGGTGTTGGTCTTGAATATTCTTACAAAGAGTTTATCATGTTCCGCGCCGGTTTTAACTACGAAGATGGTTTGTTTAATGCTGAAGAACGTACTAACGCACTTACCGGTTTTGCCGGTGGTGTTACACTTGAAGTACCTTTCTCAAGCAACACAATTGGTATCGATTATTCATACCGTAGCACAAACCCTTTCCAAGGTATTCACTCATTCGGGTTACGCCTTGCTTTGGGTAATGACTGATAACATGTATTTGTTTTTTTAATATTCAATAACATAAATTATTTTTGCTGGAAAGTTCTGAGTTTCGGACTCAGAACTTTTCTTTTTGTTTAAAGCGAGCGATTATGGCAGAGGTACATTATTTTACTAAAGAAGGATTAGACAAGCTAAAGGCTGAAATCCATCACATGAAAACCGTTGAGCGACCCTCAATTTCAAGACAAATTGCGGAGGCTAGGGACAAGGGCGACCTTTCGGAAAATGCAGAATACGATGCAGCCAAAGAGGCTCAAGGATTACTTGAGGCCAAAATTGCCGAGATGGAAACCATGCTGGCTAATGCACGCTTGTTGGATGAGAGTTTGATTGACAATTCAAAAGTGATGATTTTGAGTAAGGTGACTCTTAAAAACCTTAAGAACAACGCTAAAATCACCTATACTTTAGTAACTGAAAAAGAAGCCGATCTTAAAAGCGGTAAGATATCTGTTAAATCTCCTATCGGTGCAGGCCTTATTGGCAAAACGGTAGGCGAATCGGTACAGATACAAGCCCCCGCAGGCATATTGGAGTTTGAAGTACTTGAAATCGGACGCTAATGGCAAGTATATTCACCAAAATCATTAACCGCGAAATTCCGGGCCATATAATTGCTGAAACCAGCGATTACATTGCTTTTTTAGATGTTTTCCCTTTGCGTATGGGCCATACTTTGGTGGTGCCTAAACAAGAAGTTGATTACATTTTTGATATGGAAGATGATGCATTAGCAGGCTTGCAGTTATTTGCCAAAAAAGTAGCAAAAGCAATAAAGTCGGCAGTGCCTTGCAAACGTATCGGAGTTGCTGTGATTGGACTGGAAGTGCCGCATACACACATGCACTTAGTACCGATGGATGAGGTGGGTGATATTAACTTTACCAAGCCAAAACTAAAACCCGAAGCTAGTGAGTTAACCGCAATGGCAGCAGCCATCAAAGCTGCTTATGATGCGTTGTAATTGATATAAAACTCATAACACTATAACAAAAAAGGCCGCATAAGCGGCCTTTTTTGTTTCTGTATATTGCTTTGCTTCGTATTTATTCTTTGATAAAGCGGGTAGTAGCACCGTTTATATTTATGATGTAACAGCCGTTGTCAAGGTGGTCAACATCAATTGAAGTATAAGAGGTAGTTGTTCCGCTGATTAGCTGTTTACCGGTAATGTCAAGCACGTTGTATGGCAAACCGCTTTCTACTCCCCATACCGAAACTAAATTGGTAGCAGGGTTTGGGTAGACGGTAATATTGGTATTAGCAATCGGTTTTACTGCCAACGGTTGGTCAAAGCTTACAAAGTCTACAGTTAGTTCACCACCCATTTTAAAGTTGTCTTCTTTACTTGAAACAAGGGTGATTACCATAGAATCAGGGGTATTAAACGTTATTTGTGAAATATCCACCGTGAATGGGAACATGCCGGGACCTGTTGGCGGTAATAAAGTTGAACCGCCTGCATCAGCAACAGGTACATTATTAAAGTTGTCATAATGTTTAAACATTACGATGGCCATTGCTGAGTCGGTAGTATCCGTTGCGGTAAAATTGTATAAACCGTACAATATAGTTTTATTGCCCGCAGACCAAGGTACACCGCCTAATAGTGGCAATGTTCCGGTGTCGCTAACATTCAAAGTAAAATCACCATTTATAAGTAAACCCGGTACGGCATTTCCAAACACATTCAGTGTTTTTATTTTTACTTGATTAGAAATAGTGTTAGGGTACTGGGTTTTGGTAACTGCTGCACCAATAAACTCAGTAAGACCGTTACTGCTGGTCCACGCTTCTGGTTCTTGCCAGTCAAACGGAGCCGGTTTTCCCGAAGGTGTCCAACGTTCAAAGCCGCGGTTGGTAATAGTATCTTGCGCTGAAACCGAAAACGATAATGCAACGAAAGATGCGATAAGTAGTGTTTTTTTCATAATCAATAATATTAATCTGTAACAGCAGCATTATGTGCTGTATAAGTAATGACAATATTATTGAGCAAAATGTTGTACAAATAGCTGAAACCGACGAAATAACTGGTTTTAACCGTCAACCGCATGATAGGGTTACTCAAAACGTATATCGCAGTCGGGTAGTGCTTTTTTAATGCGCTCTTTTTCTTCGCTGCTAAAGTTATTACCAATGGCTATCAACGTTTTAAGGTTCTTAAGTTTGTGCAGGTTTTTAGGCAATACGGTTAATTGGTTAAAGCTAATCATCAACGATTCAAGCTTCTTTAATTTGGTAATGCTTTCGGGCAGTTGTTTAAGGTTGTTTGATGTTAAAACCAACACAGTAAGATTCTTAAGGTTATCGATATCAGCACTCACATTTTCCAAACCATTATCCTCAAGGTATAAGGCATCCAGTTTTTTCATAGAGGCAATGCACTCAGGAAAACGGGTAATCTTATTATAATTCAATTCCAGGTGCTTCATGTTTTTCAACTTATCGGCACTGGCTGGTAATGTTTCCAAGCTATTGTAGTTGGCGGATAGTATTTGCAGCGATTTAAGTTTACCAAGGTTTGCAGGCAGTTTCACCAGCTTACATTTTTCAACATTCAGCTTTTTTAGTTTTGGTAATTCAGCAACCTCTTCGGGCAAGCTGTCGTACAGGTTTTTTTGAGCCTCAAGCACCTCAAGGTTCTTTAGTTGCTTAATTTTTGCGGGGATGTGTTTAATCTGGTTATCCCTAATCAGTAACTCCTTTAATTCAGGTAGCTCAAATAATTCGTCGCTAAGCACCTTAATTTCATTTTTCATCACACTGTACGCTTGCAAGTTTTTAAACTTGCTAATACCCTCAGGAATTTGCGAGAGGTATTGGTTACGTTGGTTAAGGTGCACCACCTTTAACGAATCTTTTAAAGCCAGTTCAAAATTGCTGTAAACGTTTTTGGGGTCGTACAGGCTAAAGTCTCCCTCTTCTGTTTGTGAAAACAAAGGGTTGAACAGTAGTAAAATATATACTGCTAGTAGCGAGGCTTTTTTTATGTGATTTTTCATGGGTCGTATTTATATAAAAAGAAAAGGTTGCCAAACATGGCAACCTTTTCTTATGATAACGTTCTTAAGATGTTAATTTTTTATAAACTGCAAATTAACAAGGGTTCCGGCCTCGTTTATGCGTAGGATGTACATACCGTTGGTAAGACCTTCAACATTTACCAAGTGGGCAATAGTTGCAGGCTTAGTACCGCTAAGTACTACACGGCCGTTAATATCCACTACTTCGTAAGTAAGTTCATTGGTTGATTTAATTGTCAACTCAGTGCTTACTGGGTTAGGGTACACTTGCAAACCGTCGATGGCAGAAATATCATTAATGCCTACATTTTGCAAGCCTACACGCCATTTAGCAGTATCGCTTTGGCATGAGCTGCTGCCAACTTCAACAACTTTCAAGTCGCCGATAGCTTGGCTACCCCAAGTTACACTGATGGCGTTTGTAGTTCCGCCCGATACTTGAGTACCGTTTACTACAGTCCAGTTATAAGTAGAACCTGCATTGTTTACAACGCTGTAGTTTTGGGTGCTGCCGCGTTGTGCTACTGATGGTCCGGTGATTGAAGGAACAACAGGAGTTGAAAGCACTGTTACAGGTTTGCTTACTACGTCGTTGCAACCGTTGGCAGTTGTTTTAGTAAGTGAGATGGTATAGTTACCGGCTGCTGTATAGCTTTGGGTTGGGTTAGCCACTGTAGAAGTTTTGCCATTGCCAAACTTCCATAAGTTTGAACCGCCGCTTACGCTTTCAGTAAGGTTGAAGCTGTTACCTTTCAAACATTGGCTGGTGTTACCGCCGATAGTAAAGTTTGCGTTTGCATTGCCTGAAACAAAAGTTTCTTTACGGGCAACTACAATCGTTTTGCTAGCGTTAAATTTAACTGAAGCTCCGGTTACATCGGTTTGAGACAACGCGTTGTTAGCAGGGCTTTGGATTGATATAAACATGTAACGGAAGTCAGGAGAGAAAGTCATACCGGTAGGTTCAGAACCGATAGGGGTAACCATAAACAACTCAACTTTAGGGTTGGCTTGTGTGTGGTTTGGACGTATCATCCAAACGTGGTTACGGCTACCGTCTTGCAATACCCAAAGGTTACCGCGGTCGTCAAAAGTAAGGTTATCATTACCTGAACCCCATGGCTCAGAAATAATCTCAGAACCGGTATTGATGCGGTAGTTTTTACCACCTACAAAAGTTTCAAAGTTGGCTACAGTAGTAACGTTGTCAGTAAAGCGGTAGGTACGGCTGTTACCTTTTGCAGTAAAGTAAATTTTACCGTCAAGAGGGCTTATTTCAACATCTTCGATACCGTTAAACATTGTACCGCCTAATGAAGCGCCCAATGCTTTAGTATTATTACGGTCGGCTTTAGTAGTATTAGGTACCAAAACCCAAGTACCTACAGTGCTGGTAGGTTCGTTGCTTACCAAACCGCTGTTTAGTTTCAACACATACAACTTACCTGATGAAAGGTTGGTTTTTTGGTCGGCAATAAACTTAAACACGTTGCTGCTGCCATCATCTTCACCGTAGTAAAGAGTGATACTGTCGTTAGCAACTACTACGTTTTCGTGGCTTACACGGCCTACTGCCCAAAGTTTTTCACGTTTTCCGTTTCCGTATTCTTTAACACGTTTAGTAGCAGGGTCAATTTCTACGTTCCAACCCACATCTTCGTATCCATCGCTGTTAGCATCACCTGCAGTCATAGTCTCTTCGCTGGTGATAACGGTACCCCAAGGAGTAACACCGCCTGAACAGTTACGTTCGGTTTTCACTAGTTCACCTGTAAAGTCAACAGCACGGCTTGAATCAACTATCCATTTACCATTGTTACAATCGAAATGGATATCAAGCATTGATACACCACCGGGGTTAGTTTCGTGGTTAACTGATAACCAACCGTTGGTGCTGCTACCGTTTTTAGGTACATAACCGGTAAAGTCGAAGTTACCCGGAACATTGCCGGCTTGGTTTTTATATGCTTCGCCTTGAGAGAAGATAGCTTGGAAGGTATGTGAAGCAGGAATACCTACAGTATCAGTTTGGTCGGTAGGCAATAGTGAGGTAAAGCAAGAGATGTGCGTATCACCGCTACCTGTGCAAGCCAATGCAGGAGCATTACCAATGTTTGTACGGTTGTTAAGTTCAAGGTCAAAACTTAAATCCGAGCTTAAGCTGTCGTATTGGTGAACTTCAGCAGCAATAATGTTTACACCGTTTTTAAGCAGTGTTTTAGGGATATCTTTTAAGAAATAAACAGTCTCATAAGCACCGTCGCTACGTTTGTTCGCTTTAGTGTTATTACCGATAGTTCCGGCTGGCATTGCACGACGGAATACTTCAGTACCGTTGATGTAAATAACAAAACCGTCATCAGCCAAAACGTTTAGTTCAAGCGTATCAGCCAAGGTAGTAATGTTAGCTACGTTAAATGGTTTGCGGAAGTATGCCGAGGTGTATTTGTTGTTTGCATCAGGGCCAAACTTAATGGTAGTTCCCAATACAGGTTCACCGTAACCCAAAACAGCAGGGCCAAAGTTCCACAAAGTATCGCCTTTGTATGCTTCAGCAGTCCAGTTGCTGGCAGGTACATATCCGCTATCGTTGTATAGCCAGTTTGATTTTTTAGCAATAGGGAAGTTAGTTACAGGGATTTGAGGTTTTGGACCTACAGGTGCACCTGCACCGCCCAAATATTCAATAACAAGTGTAGCAGCACCGGGGTTGTTACCGTCGGCTGATTCAACCTCGCGGGTTCCGGTTCCGGTGATATAAAACGACATTGCGTTACCATTGGCCCAACCTGCACGGTCAACCAATGCTTGTACAAGGTTTTTAAGGTTGGGAGTACGTTGGTCAGCAGTAGCAGCACCAACAGTTCCCCACGAAGCTCCGCTTACCGTCCATTGCACTGAGTCAGCACTTTTAGCACGGCTGGTAATGTTAAACTTAGTTGCAGGGTTAAACGTTACGGGGTTATCGTTGTTTTCAGTTTTGATAGTCAACACGCAAGGGTCGGTGTTTTTGCTGGTAGCATCTACGGTAAACTGTATGTATGCATTTTTGATAATAGCACCTTGTGGTACGGTGATGTTTGTAAAACGCATACCCACCATTTGAGGTTCAGCACCTGCATTTTCAGTACCTAATTCAAGGTCGCTGCTGGCGGCATCCAAATTACCTGCATTTGCGCCATCCAACCATTCTTCTAGGTCGTCATCAGCAGCAGTAATCTTAGTGCTTAATACAGTAGGCTCAATATAATCAATAACAAGGGTAGGGGCACCGGGGTTGTTACCGTCAGAAGATTCAACTTCGCGGGTTCCGGTACCTGTAATGTAAAATGCCATTGCGTAGTTACTGCTCCAGTTGGTGCGGTTCACAAGGGCTTGTACAAGATTTTTAAGGTTGGGAGTGCGTTGGTCGGCAGTTGCAGAACCTACAGTTCCCCACGAAGCACCACTAACAGTCCATAGTACAGAGTCAGCTGATTTTGGGCGACTTGTAATATCAAACTTAGTAATTGGATTAAAAGTTACAGGGTTGTCGTTATTTTCAGCTTTAATAGCCAATACGCAAGGGTCAGTGTTTTTGCTGGTAGCATCTACCGTAAATTGTATGTATGCATTGGTAATTACAGCACCCTTTGGTATTGTTATATTACCAAAACGCATACCTACCATTTGTGGGTCAGTACCACCGCTTTCAGTACCCAATTCAAGGTCGCTGCTACCGGCATCCAAATTACCTGCATTAGCACCGTCCAACCATTCTTCTTGGTCATCATCGGCAGCAGTTATTTTCAACGAAAGTGTTTTAGGTTCAATATAGTTTATAACCAACGTTGCAGCACCGGGGTTGTTACCGTCGGCTGATTCTACCTCGCGGGTACCTGTACCTGTTATATAAAAGGCAACAGAATTACCGCTGGCCCATGCATTACGGTCGATAAGTGATTGCAGCAAACCGTTAAGGTTAGGAGTACGTTGGTCAGCAGTTGCCGAACCTGTAGTTCCCCATGAAGCACCGCTTACATTCCATACCACCGATTGGCTTGATTTAGCACGGCTGGTAATGTCAAACTTAACAGTAGGGTTAAAGGTTGCAGGGTTTGCATTGTCTTCGGTAGTAATATTCAGTACACAAGGGTCACTGTTTTTGCTGGTAGCATCCACAGTAAACTGAATATATGCACTGGTAATTAATGCCCCTTTAGGGATAGTGATGTTGGCAAAACGCATACCCACTATTTGAGGGTCGTTGCCGCTGCTTTCAGTTCCCAACTCAAGGTCACTGCTGCCGGCGTCAAGGTCGCCTACAACTTTAGTTTGGTTTGGGCCTGCCAGCCATTCTTCCTGATCATCGTCAGCGTTTGTAATTTTCACGCTGAGCGTTTTTTGTGCTTGCAAAGCAGTAATTCCCGTTAAGGAAAGTATGCTGATTAGCAAGACTTTAACGTACAGTTTTTTCATTGTTTTTAGAATAGATTTCTTCGTCCAAAATTGCTTGTACGTTTTGTATCAAATGTTTGCAAATGGTTACTAAAAGGTTGGCTGGCAATTATTAAATAGCTACCTAAACATTTTCAAAACGTTATTAACCTTTTGGAAATATTTAGTGAGGGTTGCTAAAAAACAGCGGGGCTTATACCGATTAATGGGTGATACAGCTTGCTACGTTAAGTTTTTTGTGTAAATTAGATACACTTTACACCCTATATGCCAATAAACTGTACTGCTGCAAACACCCGTTGCTATGGTGGTTCAATGTCTTTTTCCGGCCTGTTTTCACATTATCGTAGTAAGCAACTACAACTGCTGCTATTACTGCTCCTTACCCAAGCCTCTGTCTTGGCTCAGCGAAGCAGCGGGGCAGAGGGCTTAGAGCTGGTGTTAGGTGTGGGCGGCACCTATTTCTCAGGCGACTTGGGTGCCGATGGCCCTACCAGTATTGATGGTAATACATCAGGCGCAGCTTTTCAGGGAGGGCTAAGGTATCATATAACAAACAGGGTGGCTGTTAGAGGAACGTTTGCCTATGCACAGGTAAAAGGATTCGATTCATTATCATCAAGCCAGTACCGTAAACAACGCAACCTCGATTTCAAATCAAATGTATTTGGTTTTGCCGCCACGCTGGAATATTCGCTACTTAACTGGAATTTTAGAAACGGACGTACAGCACAAAAGAAATACATTACCAAAAAACAAAATCTATATGTGTTTGCAGGAGTGTCAATAATGACTTTCCGTCCTTATGGCAGTTTATACGGGCAATGGTACTCATTACCTGAACTTTCAACAGCAGGGCAGGGGCTTCCCGGAGGGCCTTCGGAGTATAAATTGAATACGTTAGCCATTCCCATTGGTGCGGGGTATAAATACTTACTGGGGCGAGGCATATCTTTAGGTGCCGAGTTGGTGTTTAATAAAACCTTTACCGATGATATGGACGATGTGAGTGCGTCTTATTATAATAACACATCCCTACGACAACTTAAAGGGGATATTGCAGCTGAGATAGCTGATAAAAACCGTTTTCCGGGCGGGATAAAACGACCGGGCGGAGAGCCACGCGGAAATCCGTCATCAACTGATAATTACTCAGTACTTTATATCACCCTAAATATAAAACTGAAAGGCAGCAAACGCGGGGATGCTTGTTATGCTTTTTAAAAAGATAAGCAAGGGCAACGGCTGCGTTATACATTTGCAGTATGAAGGACTTAGGGAACGGCTACTTTCTTTCAGAAGATAAAAGCCTTTTGCAACATACCGTAATACATGAATTTTTAAGCAAACACTCGTATTGGGCCAAAAACATACCGATGCAGGTAGTAGAAAAATCAATACTTGGTGCTGATTGCGTGGGTGTTTACCACGAAGGCAAGCAAGTAGGGTTTGCGCGGTTTATTACCGATTACGCCACCTTTGCTTACTTGGCCGATGTTTTTGTATTGCCTGCCCACAGGGGCAAAGGCTTATCAAAAGCTATGGTAGCTCACTTTATTTCAAACGAGTATGCAAGCGGTTTGCGCAACATTATGCTGGGTACTCAAGATGCCCATACCCTGTACGAACAGTTTGGGTTTACCATCGTAAAAGACCCCAAAAGGTATATGTCTATTTTTCGTATGAATATTTACGAAAAAGGATAAGCCGTTATTACGATTTCTCTGCAAAAGCCTTAAACTGTTCAAGATACTTTTGTGATTGCTTTTTAAAAGCGCCCGGCATCAGCCAGCCCAATAGTTTCATCCCAAAGGTAGAGAACTGAAACTCCGATTCGGATTTATACAACGTGGTGTTTTCATCCACCGCACTAAAAAAGTTTTTTACCACATTATAAACCCCTTTGTGCTCATACGTTCCGCTAAACTCTTGCGGTAAATTGCGCACAGTAATTGTCTCTGTCAATACCATTTCACGGTTGCCCATTTTAAAAGTCAGCTTCATTTTAGAACCTACTTGGCCGGGCACCCCTTCAATAAACTCATAACTCACAAAACCGGGCATCCAATATTGCATATTGTCAGCATTGTCAAACAATTCAATAACTTTTGCAATAGGTTGGTTTATAGTTATTTGGTTAGTGTATTTCATAAAGCTAATTTATAACACAAAGCACTAATTAAAAAATAACCGGGGTTCACATTTACACCAAACAACAAAATCCTTCGTGCAACGGTCATAAATCTTAAATTTGTTATTATGAAGAATAGGTTTATTAAATACATAGCCTTTTTGGGTTGTATGGCTCCTTTGGCGGTTAGTGCCCAGCAAAACGTTATTACCCCTCAAACAGGGAGTGTAAAGTTAATTGGTACAGTTAGGTTTGAAGAGGTTGAAAAGAGTTTTAGCCCAAGCATACTTACCATTACCGAGATGCCCAAACCAGGTAGCGATTTTAACTACAGAAAGGAAGTTGTGAACCGCTTGCGTCTTGAGCATAAAAGCACCAAGCAGCCTATTATTCACAAAGCCGGGATTGCTGTAAACCCCACTGTAGCGTTTACTTCACTTGGTAACTCACCCAACGGCACACCCAACGATAACGATATTGCCATTAGCAACGACGGCAAGATTGTGAGCGTGATGAACAGCAATATGCGGGTGTTTAGCGAAACAGGGCAGATACTTAAAAACTTTACCCTGCGTATTTTGGGTAATATTCCCTTAGCACAAAGTTCAGCATTTGACCCACGGGTAGTGTACGACCCTGATGCCGACCGTTTTATTATTGTTTTTTTGAACGATAGGGATGCCGATAGCAAAACATACGTATGCGTTTCAAAAACTAACGACCCTACCGGCGAATGGTATGCCTATGCCTTGCCCGGAGCTAACTTGTTTCAAAACGATACATGGTCTGATTACCCGATTATCAGCCTTACTAAAGAAGATTTGTTCATCACCCTTAATATGCTTAAAAACAACGGAGGGTGGCGCGATGGTTTTATCGAGTCGATGATTTGGCAGGTAAACAAAAATAGCGGTTACAATGGCGACACCGCATTGAAATACAACAAATGGAACGGTATTAAATACGGCAATCGCAATGTGTGGAGTATTTGTCCTGCACAAGGCGGTTTGTCTCCCGCAGGGCCTAATGCCTATTTCTTATCTGTTCGCCCTACCGATTTTCAAAACGATAGCATTTTTCTGCACGAAATAACCAATACCCTTAATTCGGGCACGGCTACCCTAAGCACTCGTTTGGTAAAAGCCAGCAGAAGTTATGGTTTCCCTCCCAATGCGCCTCAACCGGGCGGCCAGCAATGGCTATCTACCAACGACGGCCGTATTCTTACTGCCATGATACAAAACGGTATTATACAATTTGCAGGCAACTGTGTAGACACTAACTACTACACTGCGGGTATTTTTCACGGGTATATGAACGTAAATGCAAACACTGCCACCCTAAACATTATCAGTGCTGATTCAGTAGATTACGGCTATCCCGATATTGCGTATGCAGGTAATGGCGAATCGTGGGACAATAGTGCCATGCTAACCTTCTCAAAAGTGTCTAAAAATTACAATGCAGGTACTGTGGCAATGTATGTAAACAGAGATTTTCAATACTCTGATGTGATTGATGTGAAACAAGGCACAGGTGTAATTAACGTACTTACCGATACTCTTGAACGTTGGGGAGATTATACAGGTATCCAACGCAAATACAACGAGCCGCGTACGTTTTGGTTAGCGGGTAGCCTTGCCCAATCGCCCAGCCATATTACTGTTCTTGGTAAAATTACCAACCCCGACCCTGCGTTATCTACCCCCGAAGCTTCACAGTCAAAATTTGATATGAACATTTACCCCAATCCTGCAATTGAGTGGTTTAATGTAGAATTTGATTTACCTCAGTCGGCCCAATTGGTATTCAACTTATATGACGTTAACGGTAAACTGGTATCAAAATTGGCGGAAGTAAAGGTAAAGGCCGGTACCAACAAGTTCACATTTAATACATTGCCCCTTACAAACGGGGTGTATTATTTGAACATTGAAAACGGTGCTGCCATCATCAAAAATGAGAAAGTTATTATTAGCCGTTAGCATACTTGCACTGATAGTAGGCTGCAAAACAAAACAGGAAACTGCGCAGCCTGAGCCCGCAAGCGACAGCTTGTGGCAAGCACCTCAACCGGGTGTTGACGATAGGGGTAAGTATGATAGTCTGAAACAAGAATTGGACAAACGACGCAAAAACAAACAATAACTTGCCCCCTGATATTCTGTACAAAATTGCCCTTACATTAATACCTAATGTGGGTAATGTTTTGGCCAAAAGCCTGTTGGCTTATTGCGGTAGTGCAAAAGCCGTGTTTAATCAATCCAAAGCAAAATTGCTAAAGGTGCCGGGCATTGGGCCGCAGGTGGCTGAGAGTATTTTAACATTTTCAGCCTTTGACCGAGCCCAAACCGAACTTGATTTTATTGAAAAACACGGCATTACTCCGTTATTCTTTAGCGATACAGGCTATCCTGAAAAACTAAAACACATTGCCGATGCGCCTATGATGGTTTACACATTAGGGGCAATGAACGTGCAATCTCATAGAATGTTGGGTATTGTAGGAACGAGGAAAGCCAGCGATGAGGCCAAAGAGTTTTGTACCCGATTGATTGCCGAATTAAAAACCTATAACTGTACCATTGTTAGCGGGCTTGCTTACGGAATTGACATTACCGCCCACAAAGCCGCTATAGATAATCAAATGCCTACCATTGCAGTGCTTGCGCACGGTTTGGATAGGTTGTACCCCGCTACGCATAAAAACACAGCAAAGCGGATGCTTGAGAACGGAGGATTACTTACAGAATATACTACAGGGACTAACCCCGACAGAGAAAATTTCCCGACCCGAAACCGTATTGTAGCCGGATTGTGCGATGCCGTGGTAGTGATAGAAACAGACGTGAAAGGAGGGTCGATGATTACGGCTGAAATTGCCTTTGGCTATAACCGTGATGTGTTTGCAGTGCCTACATCGCCTTCAAACCCTAATAGGGGGTGTAATCATTTAATTAAAACCAACAAGGCGGCATTGATTGAAAGTGCCGAAGATATTGCCCAGATGATGGGGTGGGAGGCAAGTACTTCCAATCAACCGGCACCACAAGTGCAGCTGTTGTTTGAACTGTCAAACGACGAACATAAAGTAGTTGAAGTGTTAAGGAACAATAACGGGGTAGGGATGGATGATATTGGCTATGCTGCCAACCTCACAATAAACCAAACCGCAATGGTATTGCTGGAACTGGAATTGAAAAACGTGGTGAAGAGTTTGCCAGGAAAAATGTACAAGCTTCGCTAATCAATTACCTTCTCAAAAAACCCATCGAAAGGTATTTGATAGAGATGGTAGCCAAATTGCTGATGGCTTCTACTGAAATAGTAGGGATTGATATCTTGATTCCTGAAAGCAACTCAGGAGTCTCTTTCTTAACCTCTGCCAAAGCAAGGGCTGAAGAAACTTGTGTTTTAGCAACATCAGGAGTTACGCTGGCAGTTGCAGGAGCAGTTTTTTCAGGAGTTGCAGGTTGTTGAGCAGGTGTAGTAGTTACAGATGCTACAACAGGTTGTTGCTTTTCGGCAGGAACTTTCTTTTTAAGTGTGGGTGCAGGAGTTGAAGCTATTTTTACAGGGTTTTTGGCAGCATCTTGTTTTGCCTTTACAGAGGCCATCATAATGGCATCAGCAATACCGATAACTTCTATAGAAACCTGTGGGGTAATCTCATCAAACAAACTGATTTCAGTTGCAGCAGCGTTAGAAACATCTATAACCCTTGAGTTACGGAAGTTGAAACGGTCGTTGATACGAACTGTTACTGATTTGTTGTTTTTAAGATTGGTAACCTTTACTAAGGTATTAAAGGGTAATGATGAGTGACAAGCAGTGAATTCTGTTGAGATGTACAATTCACCACTGGCAGTATTGCTGCCTTCCATTGCAAGCGGATAAGTGCTGGCAAAGCCTTTAGTAACGCTTTGCGAAATACCTGCAGATACCGAAATGAAAAAAAGTGCCGTAGCTATAGCACCCCTCAAAAACCTCATCATTAATAAATAGAACTTAAGTGTTTATTTTTAAAACTTCACAAGTATATCAAAAAGTTTGTTAAATGCAAAACAAAAAGTCAAAAAAAGTGCTTTTGTGAGTGAAAAATCTAAAACATTTAACTCATTTTTAATACAACGCGTTTATTGCAAATAAATTATTAACAAATAGGTATAGATTACTGTGGACATTATATTGTTCAGCCAACCGTTGTTGCAATTTATTTTTGCAGCGATGGATTTGATTTGGCTACAGGTAATTTTATTTGCGCTCGGGGTATTTACTCTTGTCCAGCTTGTATACATTCTAGGCTTCTTTAGTCGCTTGGCCGGCTATAAAGCTAAGGCTGTTCCGCAGCCTGTATTACCCGTTTCAGTAATTATTGTTGCAAAAAACGAAGTTGAAAACCTTCGTAATTACCTGCCGTTATTCTTTAACCAAAACCACCCTGAGTTTGAAATTGTGGTGGTTAACAACGTTTCGTGGGACGGAACCGAGGAATTGTTAAAAGAGTTTGCCTTGCAATATCCCAACCTGCACATTGTTACTATTAAAGAGCAGGAACGCTATCCAAAGGGTAAAAAGTTTGCCATTACTTTGGGTATAAAGGCTGCAAAATACGATACTCTTTTGCTTACCGATGCCGATTGTATGCCCGCTGGTGCTGATTGGATTACCCAAATGCAGCAGGCATACGGACAAAAAACCGAGGTTGTTTTGGGCTACGGAGCCTACAAAAAAACAGGCGGATTACTAAACTACCTTATTCGCTACGAAACTTTTTATACTGCTCTGCAATACCTTTCGTTTGCGTTAGCAGGCAAACCTTATATGGGTGTTGGCCGCAACCTTTCGTACAAAAAGAATACATTTTTTAGGGTAAAGGGATTTGCCAGCCATAATCACATTATATCAGGCGATGATGACCTTTTTGTTAATGAGGTGGCAACTGCGTCTAATGCAGAGATTAGCATTCGCCCTTCAGCGTTTACCATTTCAAACCCAAAAACAAAATGGGGAGATTGGTTCAAGCAGAAACGCCGTCATATGTACACTGGCAAGCATTACAAAACCGGTACAAAGACTCTTTTAACTGTGCTAAACATCAGTCATATATTGTTTTATGCCAGCGCCATTGTATTGCTTTCGTTTTGGTTTATGCCTATGTGGGTAGGTATTGCATACGGGGTACGCTTATTGGCCATTATCCCTGTGTATTATTTAGCAATGGACAAGCTAAAAGAAAACAACCTTATTTGGGGTATTATACTGTTAGATATTTTTTACTTTGTGTATTACCTTTTGGTGGGCTTGCGCACATTATTTTCAAAGCAAAAACAATGGGTTTGGTAAATACGCTTATCATTTTAAAATTAAATGCCTGAAATCATTACCAAATACTTTGATCACCTTACCGAAGAGCAGCTAAAGCAGTTCGATGCGTTGTTGCCGCTTTATACTGAGTGGAACGAGAAAATTAATGTGATTTCGCGCAAGGACATTGAGGCGTTGTATGAACGTCATATCCTGCACTCTTTGGGCATTGCAAAAGTGGTAATGTTTGAGAACGGAAGCCGCATATTGGATGTGGGTACGGGCGGAGGTTTCCCCGGTATTCCGCTGGCAATTATGTTTCCGCAGTGCCAGTTTACCTTGGTAGATTCCATAGGTAAAAAAATAAAAGTAGTACAAGAGGTTTCATCGGCTCTTGGCTTGCAAAACGTTAAAGCACTGAACCAACGTGCCGAGACACTAAAAGGCCAGTTTGACTTTATTGTGAGTCGCGCAGTTACCCGCATTACGCCTTTTTACGGCTGGGTAAAAAACAAAATATCGGGAGAGCAGCGTAACCCGCTACAAAACGGTATTTTATACCTTAAAGGAGGCGACCTTGATGAAGAATTGAGTGAATTGGTAAGTGCGCATCCTAAATTGGTGATAGATACCTATCCCTTATCAGAATATTACACCGAAGAATTTTTTGAAACCAAAAGTGTGGTGCACGTTTGGAAGTAAAACTATTGAGGTAACTTATCCTTTATAAAAACAGCGGTGAATTTGCCCGTTAAGTCAATACGGTTGCAGAGCACATAATAAAATTCTTCGTCAGCAAGAATAGCAACAGGGTTTTCAGTTAAATCAGCCTCTCCGTATTTTTTACGCCATAGTTCGTTGCCATTCAAATCAGTACACACAATAAACAAATCTTCAGGGCCTGTCGTACTTTGCATACTTCTTCCCGCAGCAATTAAGCCCGATTTATCAGCAGTAAACGTAACTGTTTGAAAACCGTCGTGGTTTCCTGTACCGTAGGTGTTCTCCCAAATTTTAGTGCCGTTATCGGTTATTTTTAGCAAATACCCGTGATGTTCAGGATTACCGAAACTTGCAGAGTGCCCTGCAATATAAACATCGCACCCATTGTTAATAATCTGTTGGGGTTCTTCATAGCCGCTGCCGCCATAGGTAGTTCCTGAAATAAAATCACCATTCGTGTTGAGTTTCAAGTACCATATATCACGGTCACCTGAACCAATGCTATAGGTATATGCAAGAATCCCGTAGTTATTGTCACAAAGTTCAACACCGTCCATCCCAGCATCATTCAAATTACCGCCAAAAGTTTTCGTCCAAACCCTATTTAAGGTTTTAGAGTATTTTATTACACATACATCACGCTGATTGTTTTTTAGCACTGAACCGATAAATAGATAACCATTGGCTACAGGTATCATTTTGCTCAACTCAAAATTCGCTTCTGATGTGTTGCGTATCTCAAGAGGCAATAATACCTCACTAAATTTATGGAACGTAAAGAAGGAAACCGTATCACCGGCTCCCTTTGTTTGTGCAATTGAAACGCTGTTGCTATTCAGTTTATCGAAATGAAGACTACCCGAAATTGGTGATGGACCGGCAGTTAATTGTCGTTGAGATGCTACTATGTTAGTACTTGAAGGATCAATTCTTAAACTCAACGCTTTTGCAAAGTGAAGCACCCCTCCATCTTGTTTATCCACCAATTGAACAGTAAAACGGCCATTATTATTGCGTACCATACCCACTCCGTATGTTTCCATTTCGGGAGTAGTAAAGGGCAGAATTGCGGGGTATTGTGCAGTATCTTTATTGTCTCCCTTATCTTTCTTGCAAGCCGCTATAAACAACAATAATGTAGCAGATAAGCAGAAAATAATTCTTTGCATGGTTGGTTAGTATATTGATATTAAAGTACTAAACGCGGTAAGAGTAAAAAAAGTTGCCTGAGCTTATTCAATAGGAGCTTCTACCTTGGGTAACTCAATAAAGAAAGTTGTTCCGATGCCCTCTTGCGATACAAAGTAAATTTTACCGCCCATCCCCTCAACAATTTTCTTAGAAATAGCCAATCCCAATCCCATACCTGAATTTTTTGTACTAAAACTGGGAATAAATACCTTGTTAGCTTCATCATCGGGGATGCCTTTACCGTTGTCGCTCACCTCAATTTTATAAATATCCCCCTCGTGCACAATTCTGATTTCAATTTTGCCTTGGTTCTCCTCGGGGATGGCTTGTATTGCGTTGGTAATAATGTTGGTAAGCACTCGCGAAAGCTGGTCTTTATCCCCATTAATATATGCCTTTACGGGTAAGGGGAAAAACGATACCGACAGGTTTTCGGTCGTTTCGTACAAGGTAGCCGTAAGCAATACCAACTCATTTAGTTCAAGCCTTTCAGAAACAGGTTCAGGCATTTTTGCAAACGCCGAAAACTCCGATGCAAGGTTTGATAAACTATCAATTTGCTCAATCAATACCTGTGTTACCCGTTTAAAAGTGTCTTCTAAATTATCTCCCTTGGCAGCCCAAGCGCGCTGCAAATGTTGCACGCTGAGTTTCATGGGAGTAAGCGGGTTTTTTATTTCGTGGGCAATTTGTTTGGCCATTTCACGCCAAGCCCCTTCGCGCTCGCTTTGTGCAAGCCTGCCTGCACTTTCCTCAAGGGCTATCAGCATTTTATTGTACTGTGCTACCAGCTCGCCAATTTCATCATCGCCTTTCCATTCAATCACCTCGTTTTTACTGCTAAGGCTTAGTTTAGAAAGTTTGTTCTGAATGATGGTAAGGGGTGCGGTTACCCGTTGGGTGATTAGGTAGGCTATCAATGCAGCCACCAAGAAGAAAAGAATATATAGGTTAACAAAGTTGACAAAGAAGGCTGAAATCTCATCGTTCAACTCGGCTTCGTTGGTAAAAAACGGCAGGTTCAGGTAGGCTATTACCGTGTGTTTAGCATCCAGCACAGGCACGTAGGCTGAAATGTATTTAAGCGAACCTATTTTTTCATCGTGGATATAAAACGACTGCGCCTCTTTTTGCAATTTTACAAAGGCTTCGGGGTGAATTTGCCTTCCCACCAAACCGCTGGTGTAAATTTTGTTTTTGGTAGAGGTTACCAACTGCCCATCTACATTGTAAAAGTTAATATCCGTTTCGTAAGAGTCGCCGATTTGGTTTACAAAAGCCGTTAATTCAGTAGGCAGCATCAGTTGCATTTCAAGCTGTGCACGGTTTTCAAAAGCACCGCTTACCGATTTTATCTTTTGCACCATCTTATCCCGCTGCCGCTCGGTGTACTTATAATCAATGTATCGGAGGAAGATATAGCCCGAAAGCAGCAAAATAGCCGATACCAGCGAAAAGATGGTAACTTGGATACGGGTGCTGAACAGCAGTCCTCGCATACGCCGTATCGGGATTAACCACCGTGCAAAATGATGCAGCCGGTACAGCGATTTCCATTTGCCCGTGTAATACGCCAATCCTGCCCGTATCAGTACTACTAAGCCGTTATAAGCAAACAGCAGGGCAATAAACAGCAGCAGCATTAAAAACAAAAAAGAGAACACGGCCAGCGGTTGCAGCACACTGTCAACCTTTTTGCTTACTACCACAATTAAATTATTGGGTTCGTGCTTTATATGGTGAGAATACCCGTCGGATACTACAAATTCTTTCCGTTCAGTAGTATCAAATGTAAAATTGAGGCTGTAGCTGTATTTGCCCCCCTTGTTTACCAACTTATCGTTCTGGTACAAGGCATACGAGTAATTGTAGGGCGGTGTTTTGTTATCAGAATTGGATTGCGAAAGCAGTTGGGTAAATAAACTGGGGTCTTGGGTAAGTTTACGTTTGAGCAGGATAAATAAACTGCCCATAGTGTGCTTGCCTGCGCAATAATCGTATTTGGCGATGTATGAATACTGCACCGAAGGATATACGATGTAATAAAAATAATTGCTGAGGGTAGGCTGCGAATGGCTGTTATACAGCGTGTTTACAAACTCGTAAGTGTAATAATTGTTCTCCCTGAAAAAGTTGCCAATGGTATCGTAGTCAAATATTTCTACATCATACTTGCCCAAATACCCTGTGAAATACAACTGATTGATGTGTTTTTCAAGGTCGCGTTTTGAGAAAATGGCGTTGGTGAAATAATTAAAAATACGCGGGTCGTTAGCTATTTGGTGTTCAATATCCGTAAAAGTGTTTTCAGCCTCAATATCTTTAGCGTCGCTCAGTTGTATGGCGTATAGCTTCCGTATCTCGTGTTCCTTGTCAATATTAAACCGGTAAAAAAGTAACGCTACAAACACAGATACTACCAATACATAGCCTAACGTACGCTGGGCGACTTTTAAATCTTTACTAAGCTGTAAAACGATGATAATAGCAAAAGCATAAGCGGGCCCCTGTACCAGCAGTGAGGGCTGCCATTGGCCTGAAAACAGTTGGTACACCGCATAGCATGCTATAGAAGCCGCAGCGTTTATAAGCAGCATTTTGTTACTTAGTTTAAGCCTGTTCATTAAGTGATACACCATGCTGCTTGAAAAGAAATGGATGGAAACTAGCAACGATGTAATCAAAAGGCCGATGAGACTGAACCAAGTAAAATGGAATATGTTGGCGATATCAAACGGGATGTTTGAATCGATAATAAGGCTACGGATGATATTAATAATAAACCCAGTGAAAACAATCAGTACAAAAAATGCAGGGATGAACAGCAACGAGGAGCTAATACCTCCGACAATCGGTTTATCATCGTCTTTTGCACTGGCCATTTGTTTTGAAAGCGTAAATACAAACACAAACAGCAGTACCACGTTTACCAGCAAGGCCCCCAACGAGGAGAATAATCCCGAAGAGGCATACACTCCGGGATCGAACAATAAGCTGGATTGCAGAAACGACGGGAACTTTAAGTCGACAATAAGTATTTTAACCAGTATAAGTACAAGGGCAAAAAACAATGTGCCTGCTAATGTTCGGCCATTATCTAAAAACCATTCGTATTGGTTGGAAAGGAAAATAAAGAACAACCACAACCCAAGCAGGGTAAGCACCACCACGGGAATAGTAAACGAGTTATGCGTGTAGGGATGCAGAGCTAAATAGAACAGTTTTTTGCCGTAAATACTTTTTACAGGGGCAAAATCCTGTACCGCCTTGGGCGATATTTCAGCGGTGTTTTTTATGCCCACACCGTCTGCAAAACTGCTGCGCAGGTAACGGTTTTGGTATTGGTAACGGGTATAAAAACGGTATAACAGTACAAAACTATGACGACCAATTTTGCGGGTTTTGTGCAAGTACCAACCGTTGTTGGTTTTTAATACATCAATCTCTTCCGATTTTTTTTCCCGCACCACGTCAGGGTCGGCCTCATTATCCGACCAAAACACCAGCGAGGTGTCTTTATACACCATCAGGGAGAAATCGCGCTTATCCAGCCTTTTTCTTCCTTCAAGGCTAAAACCGTCTTTAATAAAACTGTTTAGAAAAGAGTCGTTGGCAAGTAGTTTTTCAATACCTTTTTCTTTGTCGTGAAGATGGGTTTGCAGGGTTCGGGTCAGCTCCTCATAATTGCTTTCAGCTTTTTGGCGGTAGTTATCAATGTAATAAGCTACCGAAAGTATCAATACCGATACTCCCAGCGCCAACCACCTGTTTTTAAAAAAAGCTAACCAAACCTTCATATATGTCCTCTACAACTTAAAACCTGATAAAATTTATCCTTTCATACGCACATCCAGCGCATCGCGCAATCCGTTACCTACAAAATTAAATGCCATTACCAGCAACATAATGGCTACTCCCGGCACTATAGCAAGGTAAGCAGTATCAAGCACAATGTAGCCGTAGTGTTCTTTTATCATCATGCCCCAACTGGGTATGGGCGGCTGTACGCCAATGCCCAAAAAACTCAACCCTGCTTCTAACAAGATAGCCGATGCAAAATTGGCTGCGGCTATTACTATCACAGGGGCGGTAACGTTGGGCAAAATATGCCTGAAAATAATACGCATATCGGTATACCCCAACATTTGGGCAGCCTTTATAAAGTCTTTTTCCTTCAAAGCCATTACCTGTCCGCGTACTACACGGGCTACTTCAACCCACATGGTAAGCCCCACTGCTATAAATATCTGCCAAAAGCCTTTGCCCAATGCCACGCTAACGGCTATTACCATTAGCAAGGTAGGCAACGACCATATTACGTTTATCAGCCACATGATGGCCGCATCGGCTTTGCCACCATAATACCCTGCAATACCGCCCAAAACTATGCCAATTAGTAACGAGATGGCCACCGAAACCAAACCCACTGCCAATGAAACCCTTGAACCAAGTACCATTCGGCTAAACATATCACGTCCAAAACGGTCAGTACCCAATAAATAAGTATTGTTGGTAATGCACAGCTTTTGGATGGTTTCCTTGCTTAAATCGGGTAATTGCAGGTCGCTTTTGCCCAGTTTGGTAATTGGGCCTTGTATGCCGTCTACCCCAAAGTATTCGTAGATAACTACGGTGTCGCCCACCACTTCAAATTTTTCTAAAGGGATAAGTCGGTGTTCCTCTTCTGTCCCATTAAACACACGACTGATAAAACTTGTTTTTTCAGTGGTTTGGGGGATTTTGAAAAATTGGGTACTAAAACCGGGTTTTTGTAATGCCAGCGATAGCTGCATACTATTGGCATACGTGGTTTTATCAGGTATAAACAGATAGGCAAATGTTGCCATTAGTATGATAACAGCAATAAATACAGCACCGGCCACAGCCAGTTTGTTTGCTACAAACTTTTTATAAAACGGGCTTTTTGCCTGCACAACTGCAAAGTAATGAAATTATAGATTTGAAACCTGAAATACCCCATCGGGAATACCGCGTTCAGAACTTTGTACCAATGAACTTAAGCCCTTCAGCCGTGATGCGGTAATGGAATGCCCGCATATTATCGCTATCGTATATAAAGCTGGGCTCGTAGTCTTTTTTGGTCTCGTTGTATTTCATCGGAGTTACGTACCTGCGGGTGATAAGCCACTTTAGCACATTTGCCACCAAAAACTCATTTTGCTTAGTTTCTTCCAGTATGGTTTCAAAACTCTCTGTAAACAGCAGCGATGTTAAAATCTTCTTCTCCAGCACGGGCGGCATGGTACTCATTGTTTTCTCCCTTTCCAGTTATAAGTGCCAAAATTACCCAAAATACCAATGGCCAGCACATAGCCTATGTGAAAAGGCTCGGCAAGTATAATGTACCTGCGCAACTTCGGTAGCCCGAAAAAGTTGAGCAGTGGTGTATAAAAATAGTACTCGATGATAATTTTGGCAGCCAGTTGCAGGGCAAAAAGCACCCAATAGAAAGGGTTTGCAAAGCCAGCAATCAAATTGACAACAATTAACAGATTAAATACATAAGCCATTGCCAACACAGCAGTAATGCGCTTATCGCTGTATTTAGTACTTTTTGATACCCAACGCATCCGCTGCCCCCAAAATTGCCCCCAAGTAAACGACGGCGGGGTTTTTACGATAGCGGAAGGGTGCTTTAAAAAGTGAACTCTATCAGGATAGCGGCTAAATACTTTGTGCATTAAAAACTCATCATCGCCTGATAACAGGTTGTCATTGCCCATATAACCGCCTACTTCATCAAATACCTGCCTGCGGTAGGCCAAGTTGGCTCCGTTGCACATATTGGGGAATTTTAATTGCAATGCCGCACCGCCAATGCCTACCAAACCGGCAAACTCAACTTGCTGTATGGTAAGTAAAAAATTAGCAGGGGACTTAAAAAATGATTTTTCCCAATCAAACAATACCGGACCGCTTGCCAGTGCAGCGTTCGTTTGTTCAAAAAACGATACGATGGTACTTAACCAATATTCATTCATTGAGCAATCGGCATCCGTAGTAACAATAATCTCACCTTTGGCCTGTTTTATAGCTTCGGTAATAGCTGCTTTTTTATACCGTTTTCCGGGTATTTGAGCCAATTCTATAATTCGTAAGTTGGCAATGCCTAATGAGTTGGCTACAACCACCGTTTGGTCGTCAGAGTGGTCATCGGCCAAAATAATTTCAAAACTACCCATCGGATAATTTTGCCGTTGCAGGCAATTAAGTATGCGTACAATGTTCTGTGCCTCGTTGCGGGCAGGGATAATAACGGTTACAAACAGGGTAGGTGCAGTTTGGGTTGTCTCAAACGCGGGTATTTGTCGCCAGCCCTTGCGGTAGGCACCCATCAGCACTGTATAAAATACGGTAAGAAGTATAACTATGCTACTGATTAGAACCATTCCCGTTACGGTATTTAAAAACAGCAAAAAAGGCAGCCCCAAGTAATCCGGGCAACAGAATATTGATGCCCCAAAGCAGGTAGGCGGCAGTTAAAATACCTGTGTTGTTATCGCTGTAGTAATTTAAAAAACTAACCGATGCCGCCCCGCGAACGCCCAAATCGCTGAGGGCATTGCTGGGCACTACGGTTTGCACCAAAAAGATAACAGGTACGGCAAGCAATCCTTGGCTTGGGGTTATTTGCACTCCGCACAACTGCAAAAGCAATATAAATTGGGTGCAAAATACGGCGTAACGCAGCACTGCAAGTACAAAGACTTTAAGTAACAGTACGTTGTTATAAAAATAAAATACCGAGGTGATTTTCTTAAACCTACGTAATAGTTTGGGTTTGCCAAGCACCCACGAAACCACGTTAATATTAAAATACAGCAATGGAATAAGTAAGCCCACAAAGGCTACGGTTGCTATTAGCAAATAACCTTGGTACTCCTCCCACTGCGAGGCCGAAAAGGTGTGCCAAAACAGTAAGTAGGCAATAGCCCCAAAAATGGCGGTAGCCGCAAACTGCGCATAACTGCCGATAGTGGTAATAAGGGCAGCTTTGATTTTATTTATTTTAACGTAGATAATCCTGCCTGCAAACTCACCAATGCGGTTGGGCACAAGAATATTTACAAACAGGCTGATAAACACTCCTGTGCAAACACTTTTTATGGCCGTTAAAAAACTTACCTGCTCAAAACGGTTGATAAGCAATTTCCATTTCAGGGCTTCAATGCTCCAGTTAAGGCACATCAGCAAAACCACTCCCCCCAGCATGGGGTTTGAGAGTAATGCAATAAAATGATGGCCTTGAATTGAAACAGAGGTAGTACCCCCGTCGATTACTAGTTTGTCGTACAGCACCCACAAACTCACGGCAAGCACCACTACTTTCAGCAGTAGCAACCAGTGTTTTTTTAGCAGGGTAGGGGTTTTCAAACAGGTATGCGCTATTTTTGGGGTTTAGTATGGTGGGCAACAGTCAAGATAACTTTGAGAAAATCATCCTGGGTATCGACCCGGGCACAAATATAATGGGATATGGCTTGTTGGGGTGTACGGGCAAAAAATTTGAGTTAATAAATGCCGGGGTTATCCACCTGAGCAAATTAGAAGACCATGCGTTGAAGCTGAAAAAGATTTTTGAACGCATTACGTATTTGATTGATACTTACCACCCTGATGAGATGGCCATTGAAGCTCCCTTTTTCGGAAAAAACGTACAAAGTATGTTGAAGCTGGGCAGGGCGCAAGGCGTTGCTATTGCAGCGGCCTTGCAGCGCGATGTCCCTATTTTTGAGTATGCCCCCAAAAAGATTAAACAAAGTATTACCGGCAAGGGTACTGCGAGCAAAGAACAGGTGGCAGCTATGTTGCAAACCCTTTTAAAATTTGAAGAAATGCCCACTTACCTTGATGCTACGGATGGCTTGGCAGCGGCAGTGTGTCATTTCTTTCAAAATACATCATTAAAAGGCAAAGGAGTAAAACACGGCAGTTGGGAAAGTTTTATTAAAAATAACCCGGATAGGTTGAAGTAAAGCATGGAAATTAAATGTTTGGTTGTTGCGGTTTTTAAAATTACAGGTCGAAAATCGAGATTTGTGGTGGTTGAAATTTTGAATCCGGAAATCAATTTTAAGCTTACAGAAAACTCTAAACTTGCCGGGTATCCCATTGAACCTCTATTTCATCTTTTAAGAATATTAAATAAGGATGGAACACCTCGACTTAATACTTACGGGATTAGGCCAGTAGGGGAGGTTAACTGGGATGATTTCAAACAAGACCAAGTAGTAACATTGAGTGATTTTGAGATTTGTTGATTTGATAATTTTGAACCCCAACTATGTACACGCAAGAAATATCAATAGAAATTAATGATAGTGCTGACTATGATTTGTTAATAGAAACTTTTGATTTACTCATGAGTTCGTATCGTACAAGTGGGCAGACACAAGGAAAGGTTGAAAGCCAATTTGTTACAAATGACACCATTATTTGCTACCCTTACACCCTTGAAGAAGATGCACTAAGTGCAAAATATAATAACTACTATGTAAATAAATGGAGTAAAGAAATAGAAAAAATGGCAAAGTCTAAACTCCAATTTAAAACCGTCGGAAAATCACATAAGGACTATAATGGGCAATGCAAATGTGCCCAAAGCGAATATTATATTTTACAAACCAATTATGTTTCTTATGCTTCACCAATAGTTTGTAGTACTTGTAATTGGTCTGTCCCTCTTTATAAACTTCCTATTTACAGTGATCATGGATATGGCTCTATACTAAGTTGGGAAAGTAATTATCAGTCTTGTGATAGATTAAACATGAATTGTACAGTTGGTGAAAAGTGGGCGATGAAACAAATGTGGGACGTTAACTCTCAACTGTCAAAACAAGGGATAGAAATTTGTAAAAAGATAACCGAACTTAGCCAAATACCTACCTACTATTATTTGTTTAACTACAGGAGAATTAGACACTCGCAGGATATTAAACGAAAATGTCCATGCTGTGGCGGTGAGTGGTTATTGAAGGAAAAAACCTGTCATCTGTATGATTTTAAATGTGATACCTGTAAGCTTATTTCTTCACTTTCAAGTTACAGTTTCTAAGTCAATAAAGTAGTTATAGCTTTCTAACCGCCATTTCAGCTACCGTTTTTCCGATGGATAGTGAAGAGGTTGCTGCAGGCGACGGAGCATTAAGAATGTTTATCGTTAGCGCGTCTTCGACAGTTTTGAATGAGAGTTTAAATCCACAGAACTAAAGAATTGTTAATGATTAGGATCTTTTCTGAGGGTCATAAAACAGAAGGTTTTTTGTAACTTTGAATTACGGTACGAAGAATAAATAGCGAATCAAAATGGATATACAAACCGAAAAGCTTCAATTGATGAAGATGCTTTTGGAAACTGAGGATAAAAGTATACTTAAGCAACTAAAAGCCGTGTTTGATTCACGAACCAAAAGCGATATTTGGGACGAATGGGACGATGAGGTGCGGAAGGATGTTGAGGAGGCCATCGCTGAACTTGATAGGGGCGAGGGTATTCCTCATGCAGTTGTAATGCAAGAGTTTTCAAAATGGAGAAAGAAATAATCTGGTCTCCACGCTCCAAGCAAACCTTTGCAAAGGTTATCGAGTATTTGGAACAAGAATGGACAGAGAAAGAAGTGTTTAGTTTCGTTGCTAAAGTTGAAAAGGTATTATCCTTAATTAGTACTGGTAACATAAAATTTAGGTCATCGGGCAGGGAAAACGTTCACGAAGTACTTATTACAAAGCACAACTTGCTTATTTACCGTATCAAACCCTCTCACATAGAATTACTAAGGTTTTACGATACTCGTCAAAACCCTCGTAAGAAGAAGTTTTAAAACAATAAAACAGTTACAGCTTCCTTACCGCCATTTCAGCTACCGTTTTTCCGATGGATAGCGAAGAGGTTGCAGCAGGCGACGGAGCATTAAGAATGTTTATCGTTAGCGCATCTTCTACAATCTTAAAATCATCAATCAAACCACCCGTGCGGTCGCAAGCCTGCGCCCTAACACCGGCCTCGGCAGGCACAAGGTCGTCTTCCTGCAATTCAGGAATCAACCGTTGAAGAGCTTTAGTAAATGCGGCCTTTGAAAACGAACGGTACATTTCGCCCATACCTGTTTTCCAATACTTCCACATCACTTTCTGAAAACCCGGCCATGCCAGCGATTCAAAAAGCTCTTTCAAATTAATATCACTTTTGGTGTATCCCTCGCGGGCAAAAGCAAACACTGCATTCGGGCCTGCCTCAACCCCGCCGTCAATCATGCGGGTAAAATGCACGCCTAAGAATGGAAAATTAGGGTCGGGCACGGGGTATATCAGGTTTTTTACCAAGTGTTTTTTCTCCTCTTTCAGCATATAATATTCCCCCCTAAAAGGGATGATGCGTGTATCCAGATTTTTTTGTGTGTAAGCAGCTACTTTATCACAATACAAGCCCGCACAGTTAACCACTAATTTTGCCAGCAAAGTGCGGTTGGGGGTAATCACCTCGCTAAATCCTTTTTTTTCAGTAATGTCGGTTACCTTTTCACCCATAAAAATCTCACCGCCATTATTTTTAAACAGCTCGCCCAGCTTTTCACACACCTCCAAATAGTCAATAATACCCGTGTAAGGCACATTGATAGCCTTTAGCATATCCACGTGGGGTTCAACCTCGTGGGCGGCTTCCTTTTCTAAGTAGCTGATTTTATTCAGACCGTTTTCAAGTCCGCGTTTGTACAAATTATCCAGCAAAGGCAGTTCGTGCGGTTGGGTTGCTACTACCAGTTTGCCGCACAGTTCATACTTAATACCGTGGGTATTGCAAAAATCAATCATCATGGCATAGCCGTTTATGCAGTTTTGTGCTTTAAGGCTCCCCGGTTTGTAATACAAGCCGCTGTGTATCACACCGCTGTTGTGGCCTGTTTGGTGTTTGCCCAGCATGTTTTCCTTTTCAACAAGGGCAATTTTATAAGAAGGATTAAGCTGCTTTAGTTGGTAAGCTGTGGCAAGGCCCACAATACCTCCGCCCACTATCACAATATCGTGCTGCATAGATTTTGTATTTTGCACCCGCAAAATAAACCAAATCACACAGCAAGCAGAAGATGAAATTTAAAGTAGGCGATAAAGTATGTTGCAAGAACACCTCACTAAAAGGGGAGGTGGTGAAGCTGCTCGACAGTCGCCACGTGGTGATTTTGGACGATGAAACAGGGATGGAAATGGACTATTCCATTCATACATTAATTTTAGTAGAGGCTTCGTACGAAGAGCTAACGGCAAAAACTTCCGTTAAAAAAGAAATCCCAACAGGAACCGTACCCAAGCATATCACCATTGATTTACACACTGAAAAATTGCCCAAAAACTACCGTACTACGCCTGTATTGCAAGGCCAATTGGATTATTTGGATTATAAATTGGCGCTGGCATTGCAGCAAGGGGTGCGCACAGTAACAGTGGTACACGGCAAAGGAAACGGAGTGTTGAAAAACGAGGTTACAAAGCGGGTGCGAAGTATGCCCCAAGTAAAAAGATTTTACGACCCTGAAAATATTTTGTCGCTGAAAGACAGTAAGTTAATTCTTGAATTAAAATAAAAACCGGCTTTTAGCATTTATACTGTATCGTTTTACCCGTAAGGGAATTATAGAGGTATAAATACTTTTTGCTATGAAGAAGATTGCCGCACTAACTGTATTTCTTGTATCAGTACTCATTTCTAGGGGGCAGGTAAGTTGCGAAAGCATTAGCGAAGCTCTTGACCATCCTTCATACTGCGAAGGGGTAATTATAAATCCCTACGAAACCCGCAAGACCAATAAATTTTTAAGACGTATCAACAAATTTGATGCACTAAGCACGGTGTACTTGCAAAGAGGGTTTACAGCCGATGAATTAAAACACGTAATAAACGGCATTAAACACCTTGAGCTTGACGAGGTTATTGTAGAATGCGATAGCCTTACGGGGTTAATAGAGATATTGGCCGGTTTGCAAACCGTTGATAAAATCACGTTGATTGAGCCGTTTACACTTAGAAGCGAAGCCTTTTTAGACATTAAGAAACTAAAAAGTCCTGCTTTAACCCTGAACTCTTCAACAAGGGTAAAACTTCCTAAAGACTTTGAATTTCCTGAGCAGTTAGAAGAAATAGAAATACTTTCAAAACAACCTTCAAAAAATGATGTGTTGGTTGGGAAATTAATAGGGCTTGAAAAACTAACCTCAGTTTTAATTACAACAGAAAGCATAAGCAGCCTGCCCGCTGAATTAAAATCCCTTACCAAGCTTAAAAATCTAGAGGTAATAAAAGCAAAGGACATAGATGCAGCTGAGGCTGACTTGGTGGCAAAAAGGTTTCGTATGGCAAAAGAGGGCCATGAGTGTACCCGTTTACTTAGCATTACCTACAACACAATGGCGGATATGAGTGATGCCGAACGACAAGCCTTTACCTCATTGTTTAGTGATTTTTACTTGTTGGGTGAAAAAGAAAATCAAGAAAAGCCCGCAGCAACGGCAAATGAAGTGGCTAACGCGGATGTTTTTGCCTCAACTGTAGGTTTCAAACCGCTGTTACCTCAAGCCGATGTAAAACGCAAAGTGTTTAATATTCCCGCTGAAAGCGCAGTAAGCATCAAAGTAAACAGCGGTACTAAAATTACCATTCCGCAGGATGCTTTTGTAGATGCAACCGGCAAACCCGTTACGGGCAATGTAAACATTACTTACCGCGAAATTATAACCCCTTTGGATATGCTGATGAGCGGGGTGCCGATGGCCTACGATTCAGGCGGGGTAACCAACCAGTTTGTATCGGCCGGTAATTTTGAATTATTGGCGTTTAAAGAAGGCGAACCTTTAACACTGGCTCAAGATAAAACCATTGATGTTGAGTTTGTTTCAGCAGATGCAAACAACGGGTTTAATCTTTACAAGCTGAACCCCGAAACCGCCAACTGGGAGTTTGAGGGAACTGCGGATAATCGTGAAAAACCGGCACAAGATTCAACCAAAAGCAAGCCTTTGCAAATTGTGGATACAGATTTTACGTATGGATTTGATACCACTGTGTTTGAAGAACGTTTTGCAAACGTGAATTACCGATACATGCTTGATGAAAATGAAAAACAAGGCGATGTGGGTGAAATAGCGAAAAGCCGCAAGGGCAGGCTTGGATATAGAGTTTCAAAGATTATTGGCAAACAACGGACTTTATTTAAAGTACAGGTGGATGCTGCCGAAAAGGTGAAAGCGGATAGTGTACACCAAGTAAAATTTAAGCTGTATACAGGGATTGCTAAAAGCAAGCATCCGTTTTTTAATGAGTTGATAGCGTTTAAAGGTTATACTTTTTATGCAGCTAACGAAACCACCCGCAAAGAGTTTAAGAAAATGTATGTGCGCAAGCAGCAATACAACGATGTTCGGATTGAATATGAAAAGGGCAACGATTACTGCACCATTCGTTTAAAAACTGCAAAAGGGTTTATTGATTTGGTGGCGGACATTACTCAAGGAAAAAGCGGGTTTGGGGAAACGTATGCTAAACAGGCCTTTGCGCGCAGGTATAAAAGATACGAACGTTCATTAAACAAGCGTATTGAACGATTGAACAATGCTTTGGAACAACGCAAAAAAATGGCTCGTATAGGCCTTGAAGGCTATGTTGATGACGGGACAATGAGAGGTGCGGTAGGCAGGACGTTGCGACTTACAGGATTGGGCGTATTTAACTGCGATGCCTTTTACAAGTTTGATATCCCACCGACAGTTATTGCCGATGTGTTGGTGAAAACACAGGATACAACCATTACACCGCTTACTGTATTTGTTGTTGATAGAAAAATAAATGGCTTGCTTACCTACAGCTCAAGTTATGTGAGTTTGAGCAAGAAAAGTACAAAAACAATTATAGCCATTGGGGAAGACGAGACGGTGTATTGTATCGACGGTAAAGCCGAAAATGCAGTTGGGCGGAGAGCTATTGCCATGAAAAAAGTAGACGCTAGTGGGGTAAAGAACGCAAAACAGTTTGCGGAGTTGGTAGGACTATAACATGATTTCTTGTAGCTAGTATAAAAGCATCTTTCCGGCAGGGGAGGTGCTTTTTTTTGTAAGCGTGTTTAGTTAATGGTAAGTTAACTTTGTTTTTTAAAACCCGCTCATTATCTTCGTTTTAGAATCGATTCGCATTGTTTATTATCCTGAAAACGGGAAAAGACCGCTAAAAAACTATCAATTTAAGCTGTCCCAACCTTCATTTTGCAACGGCCGTGCAAAGGGCAGGATTTTTTTTAATCATTATCAATCTTATCATGAAAAAAACTATCAAACCATTATTGCTTACAAGCATACTTTTTATGCTTTTCTCCGGTTTAACAGCGCAAACGTCAGAAACAGTTAGTGTTAAACTACAAGCCACCACAGAAGTAAGTCCACCTTCAATTACAGTATCGTGGGCAGCCGTTTCAGGAGCCACAGCCACCGGGTTCACTGTTTACCGTAAAACCAAAGCCGATAAAACATGGCCCAGTGCAATTGCCACACTTAGCGGCTCAGCCACTTCATTTCAAGATACAAACGTAACCGTAAACACAGCCTATGAATATAAAGTTACCCGCACCGCCACAATAGGAGCAACCACATACACCGGATACGGCTACATAAACACAGGGATAAACCTTGCTGCCGTAGCCAACAGGGGCATACTGTTACTGATTATCGACAGTACTTTTGTTTCATCACTCAGCACAGAAATAGGAACTTACATAGCTGATATGAAAGCCGACGGCTGGCGGGTGAAAACCTTTTACGTAAGTCGTTCGGCAACGGCGGCATCCGTAAAAAGTACTATTGTTACTGCCTATAATGTTGATTCGCCGAACACAAAAGCGGTAATGCTGGTGGGGCATGTGCCTGTACCTTACAGCGGTAATTTTGCTCCTGACGGGCATGGCGACCATATTGGGGCTTGGCCTGCCGATGTGTATTATGGTGATATGAACGGTACCTGGACGGATGTATCCGTTAACAACACATCTGCATCGCGCACACAAAACGATAATATACCCGGCGACGGAAAATTTGACCAAACCTATGTGCCCGACGGTACAGTTGAGTTACAAGTAGGCCGTATTGATTTGGCCAATATGCCTGCTTTTAGCACAAAAACCGAATTGCAGTTAATGCAGGATTACTTTACCAAAGACCATGATTACAGGGTGAAAAATTATACCACCATTCAGCGCGGTTTGGTAGACGACAACTTTGGCTACTTTGGCGGTGAGGCTTTTGCTGCTAACGGTTGGCGCAATATTGCACCCATTGTGGGCAGCAGCAATGTATCATCGTTAGACTATATATCAACCCTTAAAAACTCATCATACCAATGGGCGTATGGTTGCGGTGGCGGAAGCTACACCAGTGCCGGCGGCATAGGAAATACCGATAGCTTTGTGAATAATAGCATAAAAGCCACCTTTAGCATTTTGTTTGGCAGCTACTTTGGAGATTGGGATGCCAGCAATTGCTTTTTGCGTGCCCCTTTATGTTCGGGTACTACGCTTACCAATGTTTGGGGCGGCAGACCAAATTGGTTCTTCCATCACATGGCAATGGGCGAAAACATTGGGTACAGCACCAATGTATCGCAAAACAATGTATCGTTATATGCGCCCACCGGTTTTTACGCCCGTGCAATTCATCAGGCATTAATGGGCGATTTAACTTTGCGCAATGATGTTATAAAACCGGCTTCAAACGTTACTTCAACGCCGATGTTTGGCAGCGGTAAACTAAAATGGAATAAAACCACCGATACTGTTTTGGGGTATAACGTTTATGTAAGTAATGGCGACAGTGTATATACAAAACTTAACGACAGCCTAATTACCGACAGCACTTATACATACAATTGCTTGCCTTATGCCACCAACCATTTATATGTAAAAGCCGTAAAACTGCAAACATCACCCAGCGGAACTTATTATAACCAGAGCTCCGGTGTATTAAAACAGCTTACTTCGTTTGTAAATGCAGTGGTTTCAAACGGAGCTATCGAAGGCAGAAAAATAAAGTACAAGCATGGTTATGATACTTGTAACGCTTACACCCACACCTACAAATGGTATTTTGGCGACGGTAATACAAGTACCCTGCGCAACCCAACACATGCGTATGCAAGCTATGGGTCGTACACTGTATCATTGGTAGTGAACAATGGATGCCAAACCGATTCGCAATCAGCGGTGTATAATTTCCCGCCACCATTGCTTACCCCTTCAATTGACGGGTCAGAACCAGCGGTTGACGAAATGGATGCAATGCTTACCAACGCCACAAAAGAAAGTATAGAGGAAGTATTAACTACCGAAGGGATTACACCCGCTACAGGTATTGTTTCTTCCTATCCTAACCCCACCGATGGAGTGTTAAACATCTCTCTGCTTACATCAACCAATGCGCTTAAAAATGTAAAAGCCTATACGACAGACGGGCGCAAAGTGTTTGATGAAGCAGTAACAGGCACTACTACGGCCATCGATTTGAGCCGTCAATCAAAAGGCACATATTTTATAATCATTACTGATGATAGCAACCAACGTTTTTATCAGAAAGTAATCCTAAAATAATTTCCTGAACACACAGGCCACCATTTGTTATATAAAGCCCCGGGGTTGTGCAAACTTCTTCGGGGCTTTTTTTCATTAGTTATGAGGTTTTATACCCGTCAATCAATTCATTACAAATTATTCACAGCAATAAATTGAACTTATGGCATTATTTTGGTGTACTGTAAATGAGTAAATTACTATCGCTATGAAAAAACTATACACACTTGCCTTTTATCTGCTTAGCGGCGCATTGGCACTTCCGTCGATAGCGCAAAACATAACACCCATTACTACCCAGCCAATTTCGGCTCAACAAGCGGCGGCTCTTACGGCAGCTACCCAAAAACGGTTGCCCAATAACCAAGCCTGCATGGAGGTGAAACAAACCACCGTGAAACTGGTATTGTGGGATTGCGGAGTGGAGGATAACGATACTGTATCGGTGCAACTGAACGGTCAGTGGATATTGAGTAATTTCCGTTTAACAAATGCCAAACAAGAAATGGACGTGGTGCTTGCCCCCGGCGGAAACCAACTGTTGTTGTTTGCCAATAATTTGGGCGACTTGCACGACAATACCGCCGCAATGGCCATAAAAGAAAACGGGCACGAAGGAAAAGCAACCCTTAGCAGTAACCTGCACACCAACGGAACACTGCGTTTGTTGGTTACGGGTAACAATCCTGCCGCACAAATAATGACCGGCTGCCCCAAAGAGCAGCAGATTTTTATGGACGATGAAAACCAGCAGGTACGCGCCAATCCTGATTTGGCTAACCCCAAGTTTAACTTCTTGTACTCAGGTATGAAGCGATACAGCAATGAGCCCGCCCGCGATGTTGAAATACAAGGCTGCACCAATGTGAGTGACACGATGGTAACCCTTTATTTTTGGGATAGCGGCGTAGAGGATAACGATACTATTTCCATCAACCTTAACGGGGTTTGGGTAGTTCAAAACCTTCGCCTTAAAAAAGAAAAGCAAGCTGTGCAGGTGAAACTGCAACCCGGTAGTAACTACATTATCATGTATGCCAATAACTTGGGCGATATACCCAATAATACCTCAGGGGTTGGAGTTGAGTATAAATTCGGAAAACAAGATTTGGGTACGCTTTACAGCGATAAAAATACCAGCGGCAGTTTCCGTTTTAACTGCACCGCAGGCGCAAGTCCTGAAATGGTCTCGGCACCTTGTATTAAAACTCAAAACAATACCGCCCGCCACCAAACCGACCCTGAGATGCAATACCTAAACGGTACAAAAGCAAACAATACTGCGCAACAACCTACACAATACAACCCTCAAAGGCCTACCAATCATAGCACTACTGTTGGAACAGGAGTAAGCATTGGGATAGGAGTGGGGACCACCATAGGCAATAGCGGCAATACAGGTGGAAGTACAGGTAACACAGGCGGCAGCAGGCAGCCCTCGCAACGGAGCGGCAGCGGCACTCAAAACCCCGGTCGCACTACTCCGCCAAGACCTAACCACTAATTAAACGGGCAAGATATTCTACCCCTCAAAAGCTCAAGGTTTTAAACCCCCGGCTTTTGAGGGGTATTTTTTTATCTGGTATTTTCACATTCATCGATTAAAACGCCCCTATAAATTGTTTACGATTATTTTCGTTACAAATTCTATGAAAAAAGCAACGCTGTATTTTCTCTTCCTTCTGCTTTCAATAAGCGTAATGCAGGCGCAAACCAACTTGAATTATCCGTCTCTTAAAGAAGTAGTTGAGTATTTTGACAACAAATATTACTATAAAAGTACAGGCTCAAAATGGTTGAAATTGGCTAAAACACCTAAAGGGTGGATAGTATACGAGCAAGAATACGACAACGGAAAATACAAACAGGGTAAGGAGTATGTGTTTTGGAGCAGCAAAACCGGAAAGTATGAGGACTTACAACTGAAATTTCAAAAAGCAGGTACCCGAACCAACGCTTTAAAAACCGCAGCGATGTATGATGTGTATAGGTTTGAACGAAATTACTACTATGGGTATGAGTTTGATAACCTTGACGTGATAAAGGAGTTGGGCGGAGTGAAAAAATTGGGTGATACAGCCCTTGAAGGGCTGGCAAGGGCCTATTCAAGCCACTCACTGTCATTTGTAGAAAACGTAAACGGTTTCGGAAACAATAAAATTCAGGCTAATAAAAAAATACCGGAAGCTTTAGCCGACAGTTTTATAGTGTATGTTGACAAAGCCATTGAAACATTTGGTCGTTTGATGCAGCAAGCTCCCGCCTATGAAACGTTGGTAGGTAATATCTCTATAAAGTATAGCAACGAGTATATGTATGCCTACCTAACACTGGCTGAATGGGGATATGAAAAAAAAGGCCGTAAGTATCTTGTTGATGGATTATATGGAGAGGCTTTTTTAGAGATAGCAGCTAACTATTTTAACTCAATGGACGATAACGGTATCTTTTTCAGTAATGGGGACAATGACACCTACCCGTTACTGTACCTACAGCAAAAAAGAGGAATAGGCAAAAATGTAAGCGTTATCAATCTTTCATTGTTGGGAAAACCGCGATACATAGACATGATTCGAAACGGCTACGGAGGTAATAAAGAAATAGCATTCACATTGCCTGCCGATGCATATAAGAATGAGAAGTTAAACTACATCAGCATTGATAAAAAAGGAGTAACAGGACAAGAAGCCATACCAACGCTGGATGCATTTTTGAAAAAAATTGCTGCTAGTTATAAATTACCCGATACAGATTTCATAAGCATTGCAGTTGATTTTGAAGGCTTGGAAATGCCTGTTGATGCAGATGTTTTTAGGGCGGTTAATCAACTATCTGTGAATGATAAGTTAGACCAAACAATCAGTATCGAACTAAACAGAAGCCTTTATCTGAACGGCTTGGCCGTGTTGGATATACTGCACAGCAACCGTTGGCAACGAAACATATACATTGCAGAGGGATACGACGATATACACCTTAGTCATTACAAGAGGTCAACAGGGGTGGTTAAAAAACTGTATCCGGTAAGGAATGCGGAAATAGTACCTACGGTTGTTGATGAAAAAGTGATGTACAAAAACCTGATGGAGAGGTTCACATTTAACCCGAATAATTTTTTTGTAGGCTTAAAAGGCCGCGGATTTGGTATTAATGTGTGGGGCGTGAGAAATGCTTATAAAGTATTGGCAACACAAACAACTGATTTGGAAAGCAAGGCTGCTATTGCCCGCAAAGGGCTTTCAATAATCCCCAATGAGTATACCCCGTATGATTTAATTGTGTTTTATTTGGCTGAACAATTGGCTGTTGCCGGTGAAATAACTGAAGCGGAGACGGCATTACGAATAACCGTTAACAATTTATTGAACGATTATTTAAATCCTTCAATCCTACAAAACTATCATTATAACCAACAAGAAGAAAAAGAGGAGTTGGAAAGACAGCTTGGGTATGCACTGGAATTGGCAACAATGTATGGCATGGATAAACTAACCGCAACCATTGACGGAATAAAGAAACGGTTGGAAACAAAATAAGGTGGGGTAGTGGTACAATTTTTTAATCACTAATATAAGGTTCATTAATACTTGTTGCATTAAAGCCCGTCAAGCCATACTTTTACGCAAAAAAATACTGTGGATTTCAATCAGCTTTTCAGGAAAAAATCAGTAGATATTATACTTAAACAGGCCGCCGAGCGGGAAGAAGCAGGCGGTCATCAGCTAACCAAAAACCTTACCCTGCGTGATTTGGTGGTGTTTGGTATAGCCGCCATTATCGGGGCGGGTATTTTCAGTACCATTGGCAAAGCATCGTTTGAAGGTGGCCCCGCTGTGATATTGCTGTTTGTTTTTACGGCCATAGCCTGCACATTTTCAGCCATGTGTTATGCCGAGTTTGCATCGCGCATACCCCTAAGCGGTAGTGCTTATACTTATGCTTATGCCAGTTTTGGTGAATTGATGGCGTGGATACTGGGCTGGGGGCTGGTGATGGAATATGCAGTAGGAAATATTGTGGTGGCTATTTCGTGGAGTGATTACTTCACTTCACTGATGCGGGGTTTTCACATCCATATTCCTGAATATTTATGCCTCGATTATTTTACAGCACATAGTACTTGGAATGAAGTTACTGATTTGCTGGCCAAAGGAACAGCATTTGATACACTTACCGAAACCCAGCGCGAAGGCTGGACGGCTTGGGAAAATGCCCCCCAATTAGGCGGACTAAAACTGATTGCTGATATACCTGCCTTTGTTATTACGGTATTGATTACTTACTTGGTGTATGTAGGCATACGCGAAAGCAAAAGGGCGGGCAACATTATGGTGTTGCTTAAACTGATAATTGTATTTTTTGTAATCGCTATCGGGGCATTTTATGTAGACCCTGCAAGGTGGTCGCCGTTTGCTCCCAATGGGTTTGCGGGCATCTTAAAAGGTATTTCGGGGGTGTTTTTTGCCTACATAGGTTTTGATGCAATAAGCACCACTGCTGAGGAATGTAAAAACCCGCAGCGCGATTTACCCCGCTCTATGTTTATCTCACTGGTGCTTTGCACCGTGTTATACATCATCATTGCACTGATATTAACGGGTATGGTTAGCTACAAAGAATTGAACGTTGGCGACCCTTTGGCACACGCATTTCAACAACTCAACCTTACTTATTTTTCAAACATTATAGGCATTAGCGCTATTATAGCCATTGCCGGGGTGTTGTTGGTATATCAAATGGGACAGCCCCGTATATGGATGAGCATGAGCCGCGATGGTTTGTTACCCAAAAAATTCAGTAAAGTTCACCCCAAATACAAAACCCCTGCCTTTGCCACCTTGGTTACAGGGGTAGTGGTTGCAGTACCCTCATTGTTTGTAAACCTTGATACAGTGGTAGATTTAACCAGTGTAGGCACTTTGTTTGCCTTTGTATTGGTGTGTGCCGGTGTACTTAGCCTTGAAGAAAATCACGATACCGAAAAGAGTCGTTATAAAATACCTTACGTAAACAGTAAATACATTGTACCTGCATTGTTAGTTGGTTTGCTGGGTTTGGTAGCTTGGCTAAATCCCGAGGGACTAACCAACTTTTTCAGCTTCTCAGGCGATAATGCTACTTGGGCGGTAATCAGCCACAAAATACCCATGTTTATTTTTATAGGGGTTTGCATCTTCTTGGCCTACCGTTGTTTCACAAAATCTTTATCGCTAATACCCGTGCTGGGTTTGTTGTGCAACTTGTATTTAATGACCGAGTTGGGCTATACCAATTGGGCAGGCTTTTTTATCTGGTTGGTAATAGGCTTGGTTATCTACTTTACCTACAGCTACCGCAACAGCCGTTTAAGTACAAAAGAGACGTAATTGAGCGTTTTGTTTTCTTGTTATGATTAGTACACCTTTTGAGTTGCACATAACTGTTGCTGATGTTGCTTTTCAACAGTTAGATAGCTTTATAGAATTGTGCCACCAAATGGGAGGTAAGCCGCTGCTGATAGAGCTTTCAAGGGGAGATTATTGCTCGCAGCCCATGTTTAATGCTATTGTTAAAGGTAGCGATATCAGTTATGCACTTGAAATAGCCAAAGAACACGCAGTAACACTTAATGGCAACGGCTTTGAGGTGAACAGATTGAAAATAGAAGTACCAGCATTCAATTATAACTTAGTAACTGATAACAGTCAATTACAAAACGTTGATTATTTTGAATGGCATGGTAAAGTAGATTTTGAACGAGAAGCATTATTACTTCAACTATGTGAAAAGAACGGGGCGCATCTTTCTAAAAATGCTTTAAAGGATAATGAGCGTAAACGCTATGTAACCCTTCGTGAGTTTGGAGATAAAACAATATTTGACAACAGAATATTAGCACTGATAAAAAATTTTGAAGAAAACAATTACACGGTGTATAAACAACAAGCGGAGTATTGCGTATATGATACTAATGTATTGTTGGATAAAAACTGGTTACCTGATAAGTTTGGATAATGAAATCATTTAAAAAAAGGTATGAAAATTTAGTTGTCTGCGAAGCCTTTTTAAGGCGGGCATCCACCTTTGAACATCCTTTTGTGCTTAAAGGCAGTTTATTAACACGACAGTATGTTATTGCTGATTTTGAGCGGTATGTTGAAGATATTGATTGGGTGTATCCATTGCCCTTGAAGAGTGCTAGTGAAGTGGAGAAGGTGTTTGGAGACTGGATAAAAAATGTTACTGAAATTGATATTGGGGATGGAATTGAGTTTGAGCTTTTTGAGGGAAGTATTATCGATTATACATGGAGTTGGGTAGATTATGTCGGTAACACAAGTGATTTCCCAACTATTAAAACTTACATAAACGGATCACTAAAGACCCCGAAAGCAAACTATAATTTGAGTTTGAGTTTAGATATATCATTCAATATAGAGTTGGGTGTTCCACCTGTGCAAGTGTACTATAAACCCTTATTTGGGGAGGCGTTTACCGTGCCCAAGGCCGTAACATTATCCCAACAAGTTGCGTGGAAACTTCACCAAACTATTACGAGGCCACGTTATAAAGATATTTATGATTTAGTATATCTGATGCCTTATATCCAACACGACAGTGCAGTTAAAGAACAAATTGTACAGGAGTTGGTAAACGAGTGCATTGGAAACGGGGATGACATTAATCAGTTGAAGTGGTTTATCTCAGAAAAAGCGATTCGGTATGCGTATTTAAGGGAGACTCAACAAATGAAGGGTAATGAGTTCAAGAGCCTTAAAAATGAATTGAACCAAGTTAAAAAGTCTTCAGTAAGCCGAAATTTCTGGAGTTTTATGTACCAAGAATTGTATGGTAAAACTGGGAAAGAACCCCTTGTACTTTCGGAGTTACTTACCGATTTTCGTATAGTACTTATAGACAATGGCTTTACTCTTGAAATGTTTGAAAACTTGCCTCCTTATTCAAGGAAAAAATTGAATTTTATTGCACCTGAACCTAACCTTTATAAGAGTAAAGAAAACATAGAAGAAGACGAAGAGGACGAGGAAGAAGAATTCATACCAAAGGGGGGTAACAAGTCATTGACTTTTATGGAAAAGCTTAAGCGTTTTTTAGGTATTAACGATTGAATTTAACCAAATAGATGATAGATTTTTTTGTTGCAATATGGGATAAATTGGTTGGCTTTTTTGTTCGTGATCAATACTATAAAGAAAGGAAAGAGTTCGATAAAGAATGGGAGGAATACCAAAAGTACTCTGAGCTGGCCAGAAATAAAGAAAGTAATGAGGCTATATTAAAAAAATTATCTTCCAAAGAGCTGGAAACTGTGTTCATAATTCAACAAGCAGAGAAAGCGGAGGAAGAAATACGGCGTAAAGAGAATGAACATCATAAATTATTGGTGGAAACGGGTATTTATGACAATCGTTATGCTATAGCTTATGAATCTTTTTTAAAAAGAGCGTCAAGTTTCGAACACCCCTTTGTACTAAAAGGTGGTTTTGCCCTAAAACACTATTTTGCGGATGAGATAATGCGCTATTCTGAGGATATAGATTGGGTTTATACTGAACCTTTAAATAGCCAATCGCACGCACGCATGATTTTTACTGAGTGGTTAGATAAGATTGTTGAAACTAATATAGACGGTGATAGAATTAGGTTTGAAAAGAGTTCTTATGGTGTTTTTTGGGAATCATTAGATTATGCCAATGAAAATGATTTCCCGACAACCAGTACAGAAATACGAGCTACAATAGACAATATTGACTCATTGGACATTACCGTTCAGATTTCGTTTAATTTAGAACTAACTTATCCACCGGTTACATTTTTGTACAAGCCATGTTACGGTAATCCTTTTATAGTGCCTAAAGCAGTTTCGCTGCCTGTACAAATTGCATGGAAGCTTCATCAAACACTGTGTTATTCTCGTTTTAAAGACGTGTTTGATTTAATCCATTTGCTAAAACACCCTGATTTTAAAGAGCTTGCTATGCTAAGAGCAAGGCAAGAACTTGTTAACGAATGTGCTGTAGGGGGAGAAGATATTCATAATTTAAGGTGGTTTATAGGAGATATGGCAACAAGGTTTTTTTACTTGAAGGAAAATAATATGATGGAAACAGAAGAGTTTAAAAATCTTGATAAAATGTCACAGCATGATAAAGTATATCTTAGACACCTTAAGCTGGATGATTATTCAACAATAAGCCATAATGCAGATAAATGGCCACAATCCTTGGAACAAGTCTTTACGGACTTTAAGGAAGCTCTGAACAATGCGGGTTTCACAGAAAATGTTTTCTCATTGTTACCACCACCCAATCGAAAAAAACTATTTTTTAAAAATCCGGAGGATTTTAGAGCTAGTCGCTCTCGTTCATAAACCTTGATAACAGGGAGTGAAAATGGTGCACTCCCTTTTCCATTTTGGGTGAGAAACGGCCTTGTTTGTACAATCTTGATTTAACCCCACGCTGTACGGCCTCCACAATGTTTTGGTCTTCACGTTCCACCTTGTCAATAGCCCCGCCTGCACCCATGTTCAGTTTTGTCTCGTCCCACACATACGCACGGTAGCTCACCTTTGAAAGTTCAGGACCTATGGGTTTCACTATGTTCATACTCAAGCCCCAAGGGTAAAAGTTGAACATCATGTTGGGGAATAGCCAATAATAATAAGCCGCTACATTTTTGCCGTAATCAGGCGATGTGGCGGGTAAATCAAACAAAACATCCCCGCTTTTGCCAATGCCTAATTGCAGGTTGGCATATTCATACATTTCATACCCGTAATTGCCAAAATCAAGGGCATTAGCCAACTCTTTATGAATAAACGGGATATGGAATCCCTCCAAATAATTATCAACGTACAACGCCCAATTTGCCTTCACCAAATAATCCTGTGAGCGGACAGGTTCAAACCAAAAATCACGCAAAGGCATCCAGCCAATGCGCTTTTCCATATCGTCTACCAATTCCCTAAAATCAAAAGCAGGGTTGATGGATGCAAACAAAAACTTGCTCCACTGTGCAAACGGAGCTTTCGCCAAATTATCAGAAGGGGCGGGGAAATTCTCCATGCCCTTGGTTTCAGGCATACTTCTAAAACTTCCGTCCAACTCAAAACAACGGCCGTGATAACCGCACATTACACGGTTACCGTTGGTGGGGTTTTTCACCAAAATATTGCCACGGTGCGTACACACGTTCGATAGGCAGTGCAGTTGCTCGTTTCCGTCTTTGGTAAACAACAACGGTTCATCCACATACCCCTCCAAAAAGCTGAACGGGTACATATCGCCCTGCACCTTTACCGCATTAGTGTCTGCAATAAACTGCCAACTGCGGGTAAATACCTTTTCCTTCAACTCTTCAAATATCTCAGGGTCAGTATAAAATCGTGCAGGCAGCGTATTGGCTTTCTCTATCAGTTCGTCAATTACAAAGGCGGTCATGGCGTTATTTTAAAGCTGAAAGTTATAAAAAATAGCAGAACGCACCAACTGAAAGTAAAGGGGGAGGAGACACCGGTACGCCAAAAAATAAAAAACTTATGAACTCTGTGTATCTTTTTCCACGTTATCGTATTACAAGGGTATGAAACAAAGCGCACTGTTGAGTTTTGTAGAACCCTTATTAAAATTGCGTATGAATCCATCCCCCGGATACAACGTTCCTCCCCCCAGCATACAAGGGGAGAAGGAACTGATAGATGCAGCCAAAAAACGCCCCGAAGCGTTTGAACCGCTGTATAAAAGATACTTTGAGCCCATTTTCAGATTTGTTTACCAGCGGTTAAATGATACCGATACAGCGCAGGATATTACCCAACAGGTGTTTATCAATGCGATGGTTAATATCAAAAAGTTTGAATACAGAGGGTTTCCGTTTTCTTCATGGTTATACCGCATAGCAATTAATGAACTGAATAAATGGTTTAACAGTCGCAAAGCCGAGCGTACTATAAATATTGAGAGCGAAGGGTTGGATGATTTGATTGATGAGATGGAGGAAGACCGCTACGAAGATTATTACGAACAACTGGCAAACGCATTGGCTGATTTAGATGCCGAAAGTCTGATGCTGGTAGAGATGCGGTTTTTTGAAAAGCGCAGCTTTAAAGAAATAGGCGAAATACTTGACATAACTGAGAATAACGCAAAGGTGCGGTTGTACCGATTGCTGGATAGGATAAAAAACGTGATGAAGGAGGCTTAAAAAATTACACCCATGAAAAATCAACGAATTAAAATAAATATAGATCGTAACCCCATAGATAGCAGGAGCATTGGGCAAATGCAAGATTTTGGGGCGGTGATGAAGGGCTACTCGGCGGCAACGCTTCCGTTTTATAAAAAATGGTGGTTTTGGGGCGGTGCAGGGGTTGCTGTTATTGGCACAGCCATAATAGCCGTTTCGGCCTTTAATTTTAAATCTGAACAACCCAAACCTGTTGAAATTGTTTCAGCAACTATACCCGTTCAGCAAACATCGCAACCTGCTCAGGGTGGCACATTTATCAAACCTGCCTTTAAGGGGTTTGATGTTGATTTTACTTCGTACACAATTACAAGTGGAGAAGCTAAAACCATTACTGTACAAGGCGGTACAACGATTGAAATTCCTGCTTGCCTGTTCTTAACTGCTGATGGAAAAGAAGTGAACGGTAAAGTAGAAATTAAGTACAGGGAAATGAAAGACCCTGTGGATTTTGCTGTGAGCGGAATCCCGATGACTTATGACAGCGCAGGTCAAAAGTTTGTATTTGAGTCGGCAGGAATGTTTGAGATACAAGGTTGGAAAGATGGTGAACAAGTATTGGTAAACCCGGCTTGTCCCATTACCATCAAACAAAAAACAGTAGCCAAGCACGCTAATTTCAACAATTACTATTTAGATACAGTTGCCCGTAACTGGCAGTTTTTGGGCAATGCAAATTGGGAAAAGGAGCCATCTGAAAGGATTAAACAAGCATACTTGACTGATACTTCAATAGGTGCTTCATCGTGGAGTGAAACTAATATTACGATTGTAGACGGTGATACCGTAGCATTTTCGCACAAAGAAGGGGTGGGTAGTAAAGAAATTGAAGCCAAATTGGCGGAAATAGAGGAACTGAAGAAACGCAAACCGCAACCGCCTAAAACGCTGAACACTGCAAAAACAAACTTCACCTTGACGGCTGATACCATAAACCATCCTGAGTTAGCCGCCTTTATGGGAGTTACGTTTGAGGTAGATAGTGACGATAAGAACTTTAAGCCGTTTGTGTACAATTACTTTTGGAGAAAGATTGATATCAGCCTAATAGACAGTGTTTCGGGTTTATTATCGATGAAGTTGGAACGAGGAGATGTAATCTCGGATGGGTTTTATGAGCAAGACGAAGAAGCATTGAGCCGCAGGGATGTTCAAGTGAAGAAGCAAACATGGTGGGAACGTTTTGTACAAAGTGTCCGTAATTTATTTATCCGTAAAAAAACTACTGTCACATCCAAAAAAACAAAGGATAAAAAGGAAAACAAAAAGCGTAGCGACATAAACCATGTAGGAGGCGACAGCGCGGTGTATGATTATACTTACAACGGAAATATCAGGCTACTACCGCTAAACCAAAATGCGTACGCACCGCTAAGGTATAATCTGCGAAATACCAACAGTATTGAATTATTGGTGAATCCTATATTGCAAGGTGCTGATTATGAAAACGCAGTGGAAGCGTTTGTAGTGAGACTGAATGAATACAACAAGCTATTGTCAAAGAAAACAGAAGAGCTTGAAAAACTGCGCAAAGAAGCTGAGGCGGCAAGGCTTGCTGCACAAGCAGAATGGGAAAAACGGATGAGAGAGCATCAGGAGGAGATGGCAAAGAGTGCTGACGACCAGAGGATGAATTATAGTTCGATACGAAATGCGTTTAGTGCCGATAAATTTGGAATATATAATTCTGACAACCCTGTAAGACTTACTAATGCAAAATCAGTAACTGTTGATTTTATCTATCAGGATAACGAGGTGCACGTTGATATAGCTTACTTATTGGTTAAAAACAGGAATATTTTAATGTCTAACTATTATTACAAATGCTGTGATAATACGTTAAAATTCAACGAGTCGGATAATAATCAGTTGTTTGTTGTGCTACCCGATGATTATGTGGCTGTATTGGATGAGAGTGATTTCTCAACGTTTACCCGTAAAAACAATAAGGCTGTTTTAAGAGTAAGCTCAAAGCCGATGCGCAGCAATAAAGAATTAAAAGAGTTTTTGGGCTTGAAAAACAGCGATACACAAACAGTGAGCATTGATAAGGTTAGCAATACTTCAAAATAACATTAGTTCGTAGTTAGGTTCATATAAATTGGTGTAAGCCGTCGCTTGGGAAAGTCGACGGCTTTCTCACTTTAATTACGCAACGTAATCCTCTAAATAGTTATAACGCTCAGTAAGCTTACCATTGTCGGTAATTGTAGCCCTTTTGATTATATTGTCTTTATCGCTCATCAACAAAGGAGCCATAATATATTTTAGTAGCGATTGTCCAAACTCGTACGACGCATCTTTAGGCAATTCGCAGGGTAAGTTACCCACCGCCATAATATCAACCGTATTCGGCAAATATGGGTCAGTTTCCTTTTCATAATAGCTATGCCAGCCATATACAGGGTCGGCAATTGTTGTTGCTCGTGTAGTACAAGGAACACTACCTTCAATATCGCAAGTAATATCAGCAATTACCTTAATCCTGAAATCCTGCGATTTCATGTTTTCTTTCGTAAAAAACACCGGGATTTTATTGTGCCAATAAATAGCATTAATCATTAAATCTGTTACCTCAGCATAAGGTAAAAAAGTACTTTCATACTCCTCGGGGTGCACATAAAAGTCAGATTTATCCCATAATTCTCCGTCTTTACGGGCGTAAAAATCCTCAGGGCGCAAATGGGCAAAAACAGGCACATTATATGATTCTTCCACCAATTCTTCTCTTGTCACCTCTCTAAAACCGGCATATCTTAATAATTCAAGACTACCGTGCGCCACACGGCCATCGCCGCAAAGTGCAATTTTCATAGGCGGAAAGGTAACCAGCTTTAAATGCTTTTTCAGCGCATCATAAGTGTCCAGTTCGTGGGCAGGTTCAAGATCGTATAAGGTAAACTTTTGTCCCCAAGTGCGTAACCCGTTATAGGTGCCAATAATGCCTGCAAATCGTCCGAATCCTAAAATACGACTGCCATTTTCCCATACAAGACACTCATAATCTACCAGCTTTATGCGTTGTTTAAGCACTTCGCGCAGCATATTACGGTTATACGGTTGTTTTTTAATTGTATGTGAGAAAAACAGATATGTTTTGCCTTTCAATAAATATTCAGAAGGCACTTCCTTAATGCCTAATAGAATATCCGCGTCGCTTACATCTTCTTGCACAGCAATTCCTGCGGCTTCGTATTCCTCATCCTTAAAACATCTGAAAGGAGAGCTTTGTGCAATAACAATAGTACCGGGGAAAGCCCGCATTACTTCAGCGGCTTGTTGGGGGGTAAGGGCAACACGTTCATCGGGCGGATTTTTCCGCTCGCGTAATAAGGCAATTTTCATCGGGGGCAAAGGTATAAATTGGTAAGGGTATCTTTTTTACATATCGTGTTTTGTATAGAAATTTAAATAGTGCATGCTTTTTGCAGTGCTTGATAGTATCTTTGCAGGCTGCAAACCACTATGGGGCTGACTGGAATTGACGGGTAGAGCGGTTTGTGTGTAAGCATGCAGGGCCTTGTGCGGATGCCCTATAATCTGAACGCTCAAAAAACAAACGGCGAAAATAACTTCGCTTTGGCTGCCTAATCAGGACGATTACGCTTTGCCAACCGTTCCGATAGGTTCATCCGATAGCTTATCATCAGGAACGGTCAATATATCGGGTATTTACGGGCGATTGTTGCTAACCCGATAAATTATTAGCAACCTAAGGTAGTGTTATGGCAATTGGCAGGCCAAGCAATACCCGAAAATAACTGCCAATAAGCATGTAGAAAGCGCAACAAATTCCTGCTCCGGACAGGGGTTCGACTCCCCTCAGCTCCACTTACTTAAAAGCCATTGGCCGTTTGCCATTGGCTTTTTTGTTTGTACAAATGGCAGTATTTCAAACGCACCTCTTCAAATAAATGTTATTTTGCATTGGAAGAATAAGTTGGTAACTTATTCTCACAAGTTGCTGCCACACAGCCTGCGCGACAGAGTTGTGAGAGTGGGGGGAGAACTAATATTAGTCAAAAGTATAATTTATTTATTCTAAATGGGGTATATTAATAAACACATAACTATGTTTTTGAAAAAAAAATGCGCAATAGTGATTTTTGCAATTATATGTAGTTGTAGTAATACTGCCTCAAACAATTGCTATAAAAGTTCTATAGGAACCTACTTATTTTCAAACGACTTGTCAAAAGTTGATATTTCACAAGACTCGTCGTTGCTAAATGGGTTAACTATTACATTAAAAGCAGACCGAAGTTTTAATATGTCAAAAAAAATTCCTCACTTGAATGATTCAACAGGGAACTGGAAGGTTGTTAATAAATCTTCTATCGAGGGCCGAAATGTAAACATTCACATTAGGTTAATTTTTAATAATGGTCTGGAAAAACAAATTTCTTGTTGTTGTGAGAATAATTATTACTTTTCAATTAATTGTCCCTTTCTTTTATATGAAGCACAACCAAGCAAATATGGTTTTATTTCTTTTGTGAAAATTAATTGAATAATAAGGAATTAGGGTGTCGTGTTCCAAATTATCACCTTTGTATGGCAGCAGCTGATTGGGTAATTGCAAAGTACAACTGATACTATACCGGTCGCTGCCGCACAGCCTGCGCAAGGACTTGCGAGAGCGGGGAGGAACAAGATTTGATTAAAGCAATAGAAAAATATTTAGAACATGAGAACTATTGATACGTTAACAGAAATGCTATTTGAAAATTTGATCAATAGTATTACTTCCATTAAATCGGCTACTCTTCATCAAAATTACTACAATGATTTGGTGGGTAATACATCTGTTATTTTAAGTGCTATATTAGCTCAATATTTAAGGTCAAAATATGTTGAATGGAAAAAAGAAAAATGGATTGATGACAGCCTTATTACAGGTGTAGAATTTAAAAATGAAATATTTTACATTAATGGGGTAGTAATTTGGGGCCGAATGGACACAACCGAACAATGGACAGACCCATTTTATTTTGAAGCAACATTAAACACAGTAAAAAAAACTTTTCAAAAGTTTAAATTATTATTTGGGGATAAAGAAATTCCATCTTTAACCTATGAGGTTTTTAAATACCAAAGAGACTATTGGGATGGAGCAAATAGAAATTGGGCTTATTCAATAATATATACCGGCAATAAAAATGGCAGAATGATTGAAAACTCTATTGTTGAAAAACTTTAGTTTGGTGGTGGGTCGTGTTCCAAATTATCACCTTTGTATAAAAAAGTCATGAAATTTGTAGGGCAGCAGCCGATTGGGTATATTGTAAAGTACAACTGATACTATACAGGTCGCTGCCACACAACCTGCGCGACAGAGTTGTGAGAGCGGGGGGGATTGAATGGAAGGGTTGCTCAGGCACTAGAATAAAGTAAGTGTTCCAGCTAACTGGAACAAAACGCTTGAAAAGGTCTCTGAAGGGATTGAAAAAGCTGTTCCAAAACACAAATCGGCAAAATAATTAGCTATAAAATGAAGAAAAAATTATTTTTATTTATTTTTTTAATAATTATATCGATAACGATCATTCAATGAATTTTTATGACACGTTCGGAATTAGGGCCTACAGCATATTCATATATCCATGCGTACACAAAAGTTCACCTCTATAGTTTGCTAGTAGTCGCTTTTTATAATATTTTATTTTTTATATGGGTTAAAAAAATAAAATATTATCTTATTTTTTTTGGTTTATCAGTTATAATAACGTTTTTTATGTTAAAGACTTGGGTTCCTGTGGTCTGGTTTTTATAAATGTTAATAAAACAATAGTAATATAATGCTCCTTCCCGGTAGTGTTCCAATTATCACCTTTGTATGAAAAAGTTATGCAATTTGTATGGCAGCAGCTGATTGGGTGTATTGCAAAATACAACAGACACTATACAAGTCGCTGCCACACAACCTGCGCGACAGAGTTGTGAGAGTGGGGGGAACAAACATTAAAACGCAAATACGAGAAGGGACAAGGAACAACAAAAAAAATCGATAGAAAAAATAGAAGATAGCCAAAATGAAACATAACTATATAGATAATTATAATACAGAAAATTGGGCTGAAGCTAAAAAAGGGTTAGAAAAATATCTAAAAGAAAACCCAGACTCACACTATGAGATGGCCTTACTTGCATCAGTTTACAAAGAAATGGGAGATATTGACAAAGCGATGTTTAAAGTAAGTGAAGCTCTCAAGCTTGGGAAGAGTTGCCCCAATGTATTATGGTATTTTGCTGCTATTAGTGAAGCATATGGAAGAGATGACTGGGCAAGAACGACATGGAGACATTTGTTGCATCTCGGAAAGGGAGGATTAAGCAAGTCAATATGCAAAATTGATGGAGACGAAATATTATCGATATTAAACGACAGTAGATATAGATTATATCTTTCTTATAAAGAAGAAGATAAATCTTTAGCAATGAGGTACCTAACACTATATAATAAGTATTTAAAAGAAGGTGTTAAATCAATTTATGAGTAGGGTAGTGGTCAAAAAGGGTAGTGTTCCAATTATCACCTGCGTATAAAAAAGTTATGTAATTTGTAGGGCAGCAGCCGATTGGGATATTGTAAAGTACAACTGATACTATACAGTTCGCTGCCACACAACCTGCGCGACAGAGTTGTGGGAGAGGGGGAAATTTGTAGTTAGTCCTGGTGTAAAATTCTAATAAACAAGATTATGAGTAATATTTTAACACAATATCATTTAACTTTCATTAATAAAACAGTTGCAGGAGAAAACTTCAAATTGTGCAAGGCTCCTGATGCTTCAGTTTTTAACTATATAGCAGGTCATTTGCAATATGCTGCTGATGTTAGTGAATTTGAGAGTATTCTGGATGAAATAGATAATACATTATCTAATAATCCTTATCAAGATAGCATAGGTGCTGGGGAATCCTATATTGAAATTTCGCCAACCCAAGTTACAATTGAGGATATTTATTCACTGCCAATTACAGATTATAAAGAGATTATAGAGGAGTGGATAAAGTTTTGCAAAACACCTCCATTTAGACATCAAAGAATTTAACCCCCTGCTCTCGCAAGTCTGTTGCTTGGTTTGAAGCAGCAGGTCTTGTGAGGACAAATATACTAAGTTTGCAACTTAGAAATAGTAAATTGCTTTATGAGCCGTACCTACAAATTTTACAATACAGATGGGCTGTATGTTGTAACCTTTGTTACTGTGGCTGGACAGATGTGCCTGCCTGCTTGACGGGTAAATGGAGCTCAATAGCCTCCCATTGGTTGTTAGTTATATCCATCTCGTTTTTTCATACAAGAAAGAGCAATTCTAAGTCATACAACAATTAGGTATCAACTATTTATGTTATAAAAGAATAGATGTCCTATTTTTGAGATAGTTTCTAATAAGTCTTATAGTTGGAATTAATCTTTGAATAGCTGCAATACTTCCGGATTATTTTTTAAATGTAAGTTTTATATAAATACATGTAAATGAATGGTTTGTTTTTTTTCATGGAGTTAATTTCAGAAAAGATGTACGTTCGTCGAAAAAAATTTTTTCAAAAACAACATTTTGTTTTAATTCGAATCATTAATCTAAGAAACCAACTTTAATGTTTCTGTCAATTCGAAAAATAGTAAGTGTAAACGTTACATGCATGGAAAAGTGTCTTGTCGCTTTTCTTGTAATTGTTACAACTTTTTCAACCAAATCGTTTTGCCAGTTAGTTGAGTTAGATTCATCACGCCTTTTTCATAGAGATACTTTATTAAATAATAATAAAGAAAAGATTAATTTTTTGGGCATTAATAGCAGTCGTATTAATCAGTTAAAAGATACGATGCCTAAAAAGAATATTGAACTACATGGTACGATTCTTATAGAAGGGCAATATGCAACAAGGTCATACGACTATCAACAAATACCTCAAAGTTATCTTAGAACCACTATCAAACCCCAACTTTTGTTGTGGGGTATACCATTCTCTTCAAATATTAACTTAAGCACTGAGCAGCTTAAGGTAAATTATAATCTCAATCGTATAAATTTTTCTCTCGATATAAATCAGCTAAACAGTATTTTGTTGCAAAGGCTAAAACATAAAGCGACTGATAGTTTACTACAGAACAAGTTTGACAAGCAACGGTGGGAAGATTCTCTCAATAGTTTAGGAAAAGTTGAAGAAGCATTATTAATGGCTCAGAAAATAGCTGAAAGTAAGAAAAATGAGCTTGAGGCAATGAAGGGTCAGTTTCCTGAAGTTACAGATAGCTTAAAGAGCTCAGACATGAGGTATCGTTTGGCATATAAGGATTATACTGTGAAACAGGAAGAATATAAGATAGCATTAGCAGTTTTAGATAGCTTGCAGGCACAGAAGAAGGAATACGAAAGGCTTAAGAAAACATATGATAAGCTTAAAAATGCAGGAACTTTTGACTCGGATAAAATTGCAGGGTATTCTTCATTACCTGATAAATACAAAACCCATCCGGGGCTCACAAAAGCTGAAAAAATCTTATTAAGTATACGAAGTTTTAATATTGGAACTATTAATCCGTCTTCTTCTCAGTCGTATCTTCAAGGGACTTCAGTTAACGGCATTTCAATTGAAAATAGCTTCAGGAACGTATATACATCTCTACAAGCAGGCCTTTTGCAACAAAACATATCTTTCGGCGAGTTACGCCAAAATACCACCCCAAGAAAATTTCTTTATGCAGTAAAAGGAGGGTGGGGAATGCCTGAAGACGCTCATTTTCATGTCGGATATACTCGATCGAGTACACTCATGAAAAACAAAAACACAGTCGAAAAGGAAGGAGATCTTATTTTGGCTAAAGACATAAGTGTTACTTCTTTGGACGGGAAATTGCCAATTAACAAAAGCCTTTCTCTTTATGGTAATTGGGCTATAGCGGATGTTAAAGATTATGGTATTGAAACCATAAATGAAGGCGAAAGTATCGCATTACCCGGAAGATTTAATAGCGTTAACAATATACTATATCAGCCTAATAGTTATTATTTGGCTGGAGTTAATGGCGACTTCAAACAAACAAAAACCAAAATAACAGCACAGATTACTCGCGTTGGGGCTTCTTTTTACAGTCCGCTAAATCCATATTTTAGAAATGATTTGCTAAAAAAAGAGGTAAAAGCGACTCAGAAGCTTTACAAGGATTATGTGTCAACATCATTCTCATATAGCTCAAGTGTAGACAATTTATTAAATCAAAAGAGAACCACCTCTAATCTAGATAACTACAAAGCTACAATTAGCCTGAGACTAAAAAAATTACCTTCATTAACTGCTTCCTATGCAATCATTAATCAAAGCATTAGTAGCTCTGAAAATACTCAATTTGCTTATTTAAATAGAACGAAGGTTATCACTATTACGTCGGTATATAGTCGCAGGGTAAAGACAAACGTAATCACTGGTGCGTTGAGTTATACCCATCAGAATACTACAAACAAAAATATTCTAGGATTAAATCGTTACTACAATAATCTTTTAGGAAACGTTAGCTTATCGGATAAAAAAGGGAACACACTATCTTACACATCTTCTTTAAGTCTTTTAAATAATACTCCCAAGAATAGCCGTGTTTTTAACAATCAGGCTGAAGCATCTTATGTGCATCCAAAAAACAGCTCTTATATAAGTTCGGGGGGGATTTATTATACAATGGACAATTTGTTGGGAGACAACGGGGGACTTTTTATTAGACAGAATATGTTATTTAATACTAAAACAGCTATCATATTATTACTAAAGCAAAATTTTTATAAGGGTAATTATCAAAATAGCACTATCAAACATCAAACGATTGTAAATATTCAACTGATACAACAATGGTAAAACTATTATATAAGGCAGTATTTCTTTTTTTAATCCTAACACCAGAAGGAGTTAAGAGCCAGGTGTTGATTAACCAAATGCCCATCAATCCTGTGCTGTTTACATCCCAAAGTTTTTGGGACATTAGCATAGTAAATAATGGAGCCCAACTAACAATTTATTTGAAAGGGGAGTTAAACGATGAAAATGGTAAACGAATATCGGATGCGGTTTCTTCAGATGTTGTTTTAGGTAATGGAGTAACAAATATTCGTAATAACAATGTTACAACCATAGCACTCAATTTTAATCAGGGACATCCTAATGCTGCTACTATAGAACAGTTTAAAAATTTGCCATATGGTGATTATACGCTTTGCATTTATGCATACGATAAGGAAACTGGTGAAATGGTTGCAGAAAGCTGTTTAGAACATACCTCACAACCGGTTTCACCACCTATCCTAATAACTCCTGATTACTGTAGCGAAGTGTACACAAAGTATCCTTATTTCTCTTGGCTAGCTCCTATGCCTGAGATTAAAGGACAGCAAGTATACTATAGTTTTAAGTTAACTGAGGTTCTTGCAGGGCAAAGTAATGAGGATGCAATACAACGCAATTTAGCCATTGTTTTTGAAGATAATTTAACGTCCACGTCGTTTCAATACCCATCAACTGCTTTACCGTTAGATAGTAATAAAACCTACGCATGGCAAGTGCAAGCTAAAGTGAAAAAGTATAAGGATAATGAAACGCAACCCAACAACAACTCGTTCAGGCATGTTGGCATTTCGGAAGCATGGTGTTTAAATTATAAAACTCCTGAATTGCCTCCTATAATTGTGAATAAGAATACAATCACTTATGCAGTACCTAAGCTTTATGAAGATGCTGAAGTTACTGTTACAAACATTCTTTACTTATCCTTCATTGAAAATTATACAGCAGGCTTGATGAATTATGTGATATATGATAGTGAAGGGCAAGTTGTAGAGTTAAATATGCCATTAAAGATTGAAAAAGGGGACAATAGGTATGATATCAACCTGAAACAAACTGAATTATTTAAGCATAATGCCATGTATAAAATGGAAATTAAAGGAAATGATAAAGAGGTCTATTTCTTGAAATTCAGGTACATTGAACAATAATTATCATGCTTTTAACTAACTGAAATTGAAACTTGTGTTGGAAAAATCTATAATTCTTTTATTCCTAATCACTGGACTGGCTTCAATGTCATGCAACCGTATTAGTGTTGTTGACGGAGCTAACTATATTAAGTATATTGATAATCCAGATAATGGACTTATACAAGAGTATGTTGATAAAGAAAAAAGCTTAAAGCTGGTTTCTCAATATAAAACCCCTGAGTATTTGGCTATCAAAGAAGTTGGACCCACAAACTTTGATTCTGATAGCGTATTAAATTTATCAAAAGAGTTTACTGGCGGATACCACTTTAGTTTTAATATTTTATCTACAGAATCCGGATATGATGTAATTAAAGGAAAGTTATCACCCAAAGAATATTTGAGTCGAATTACACACATGAGCGGTGAAATTAAAAACGATTTTAAACTACTTATAGGTTCAGACACTATTCCCTGCTCAATATGTCACTTTGAACGTACTTATAACATTAGTCCTGATAACATACTTATGCTGGTTTTTCCATTTGAAAAAACCACAGATGAAGACTTACAGTTACTTTACGATGATAAATTATTCGGCATTGGAAAAGTATCTCTTACGTTTAAAAATAAAAATATCAAAAACACGCCAAAACTACTATAACCGAAATGAAACAACGGAAGATAAAAATCATTGCAGCTTTTTTTATTACTTTAATAGGATGGGACATTAGCTTTCCTATTGCGGCTATAGCGCTTACAGGAGGACCCAGTCAGCCTGAAGTACAGAGTTTTGAGCCGGTAGGTACCACTGAAATGGTGGACGTGTTTTCTGGGGATTTTGTGTACAACATTCCATTGCTGGACGTTGAAGGGTTTCCAATAAACATATCCTACCATTCGGGTGTAGGAATGGATGATGAGGCAAGTTGGGTAGGATTAGGCTGGAATATTAACCCCGGTGTTGTAAACCGAAACATGAGAGGTGTTCCTGATGACTTTAATGGGAACCCTGTTACAAGTACGACTAATATTAAGAACAACGAAACTTGGGGGGTGACTCTGCAACCTACCTTTGAGATTTTTGGTAAACGAAATAAATTTTTTAATAACAAAGAAGGGGATACGAGTAATAAAATGGGGAATTACCCGCCTGGTGCTGATTCTACAGGTATAAAACTAGAAGTTCCCACACTTAATGTTTCTTTGGGTGTTACTTATAATAATTATCGCGGTTTAGGTTACGAGTTTTCCTTAAACCCTAAACTATCATTATATAAGAGGGAAAGTAATAGTCAACTTGGCGGCTTGGGAATGAATCTTTCTGCAAGCTCTTATTATGGTGCTGATATTGATGCAAATCTGTCTTATTCACATCGAATAAAGAGGGAAAAAAAAGATAAAGGCGGATTAAGTTTTGGGGCAGGAACCGGAATTAATTCTCGGCAGGGAATGAGGGATGTTTCGTTTAATTATGGGTTTATTGAAAAACAAAAAGCAAATAGGCAATCAAAGCTTTGGGGAAGGAGCTCTAGTATCTCTTTAAACCCTATTTCATACACTCCAGAAATCCAGAATGAGATGAAAAACATCTCTTTAAACCTGTCTGTAACACTAGGCCCCGAAGTTGTTGGCTGGTGGGGTAAACTTGGTATAACAGGCAATTATTCAAACCAAGCTTTAAAGCATAATAGTCGTACTTTATATAGTTACGGTTATATGTTTTCGCATGATGGTGTAAATAACCCATCTAACAACACAATGTTCGATTTGAATCGCGAAAATGATGGAGGGTTTACAAAAGATAGACCTTTGCTACCAATGCCTGTTTTCACTTATGATATGTTTAACGTATCAGGTGAAGGTACGGGTGGTATGTTTAGACCCTATAGAAGTGATGCGGGTGTAATGTTTGACGCGTTTACTAGAAGTAATACTGTTGGTTTAGGTTTAGCGGGAGAGTTTGGTATGGGTAATGCAGTGCACGGGGGTATAGACTTAAGTGCTAACTACGGGTACCAAAAAAGTGGTGCTTGGAAAGCTGATAAAGATAAAAACTTTGATATCATCAACAATCTTTCCTTCCAAAAGCCGACCCCTAATAGTTCTTTTGAGCCCTATTACTTTCGCAGCACAGGTGAAAAAACAGTGGCTAATAATGATATATATGCTACCATGGGCTATGACGAACCTGTACGAGCAGAACTTGATGGTAAACGATTAAAGTCAAATCTTATTAGCAAATCGGGTAACCACAATGTTCATGGATCTGTAAAATATAATGACCGTCAACGCCGTAATATGCTTGTAGCGTCACTAAGTAATTATGAGGCGGCACAGCTTGCATTGGATAAGGACATAAAGTTATATGAAAGAAACTCATTTTCTCTGATGACAGATCGCCAAATGGTTTATGATTCTACTATTGAGCGATATACGAATGACGATTATGATCATCAACTTTCGGAGCTAACTGTTACAAACCCTGATGGAAGAAGATATGTTTATGGAGTGCCTGCGTACAATTATACGCAACAGGATGTTGTTTTTAGGGTTATAGATTCCCAAAGTCCTTCAATAACTCAAGATAGATCAATAGGCTTAGTAAACTACAGCAGTGATGATAATTCATTAAGCAACTCAAAAGGCGAAGATAATTTTTATAACAAGACTGAAATTCCCGGGTATGCACATTCATTTTTGCTATCATCAGTACTATCAACCGATTACGTTGATGTTACAGGTAATGGGGTTTCTGATGATGATATCGGTACAGCTATAAAATTTAATTATACTAGGGCCTATAAAAATTATAAGTGGAGAACCCCTTACGGAAGGTCTCAAAACCAGGGAAATTATGATGAGGGCTTAAAATCTGATAAGTATGATGATAAAGCCAGTTACATCTACGGTGAAAAAGAAATATGGTATGTACACTCTATCGAAAGTAAAAATTATGTAGCCTGTTTTTACACTTCACCTCGGAGCGATGCTAATCAGGTAGCGGGTGAGAACGGGGGGCTGGATTCAACTGCCTCGTTTTATAAACTAGATAGTATCAGGTTATTCACCAAGGAAGAATTAATTGTAAATGGTGCAAATGCTACACCACTAAAAACAGTGCATTTTGAGTATGATTATTCATTGTGCCCTAATGCAGAAAATAATAAACTATTCGTTTCTTCAAATGCAGGTGTGCAGCCAAATACAGGGAAACTAACCTTAAAAAAGATTTATTTTACTTATGGTAAATCTCGCAAAGGCCGAACAAATTCATACCAGTTTACATACGATAGCCATAACCCAAAGTACAATTTAAGGGGCTATGACCGCTGGGGTAACTTTAAACCCAATGCGTCAAAAAGTGAATGTGATGATTTATCAAATTCCAATACTCGATTGTCTAATGCAGACGATCCGTATGTACTGCAAAATAAAGATTCAGCTGATTTGTATGCGTCAGCATGGAGTTTAACCCAAATAAAGCTTCCATCGGGCGGAACCATTAATGTGAATTATGAGGCTGATGATTATGCATACATACAAGATAAACAAGCCGGCCAGATGTTTAAGGTTTCGGGTATTAACAATTCTACAACCTTTTCAGCAAGTGGTAATAGTCTTTTTATAGGGGAGCAAAATTATTTGTATCTATTTTTTGACTTAGCTGAACCGTTTAGTGACACAGCAGAGTATACAAAGAAAATCAACGACTACTTTGCCGGAATAGATAAGATGTATTTTAAATTTTTGGTTGATTTAACAAGTAAAGGGGATTATGATTTTGTTTCTGGATATGCGGATAAAAGTGAGGTAGGTTTTTCGTCTAAAAACCCATCCAGTGGAATTTATGATGTAGGCTATGTAAAACTGAAAGGGGTATCGCTGAAAGACCGAAGAGGACCATTAATTAACCCTATTACCAAGGCCTCGTGGAATTTCATGCGAATGAACGCTCCCAAAAAGCTGGCTAAAATTTTCAGTAATTTCGAAATGGCTCCGGGTGATACTAAAGGGGCATTTAAATCTCTTGCAGGTTCTTTTGTTGAGATGGCAAATATGTACAGAGGTTTTGGACGAACTATGAGGGCTAAGGGCGCTGGTCAAAAATTCGTCTTGAATAAAAGTATAATACGCCTAAATAACCCGTCTAAACAAAAATTTGGAGGTGGGGTTAGGGTAAAACAACTTACATTAAGTGATGCGTGGGATGAAATGGTTAGTGGACAGGAGGCATCTTCTTACGGTCAAAAATATCTTTATACCAAAGAAGAAAAACAAGCAGATGGTACTTACAGAACTATTAGTAGCGGTGTAGCAACATGGGAGCCCGGAATTGGCGGTGATGAGAATTCTCACAAGCAACCGGTTTCATACGCCAGTAGTAACACCTTGGCTCCTGATGATCAATACATGATTGAGAAGCCAATAGGAGAGTCCTTTTTCCCTGCGCCATCAGTAGGTTATTCAATGGTTACCACGGTTAATATAAAACCTACTGAAAATATTAAACGTACAGCAACCGGCAAGGTTGTCAATGAGTTTTTCACGGCATATGATTTCCCTGTTATTGTTAAACATACTGATGTCGGTAAGCGGCCTAAGAATCCCAAATTGGAGAATATGCTATGGAGCATCTTAAAGGTGTATGTTAAAGATAGAATGTATGTAACACAAGGCTATTCTATTGAGTTGAATGATATGCATGGTAAGCCCAAGGCGCAATGGGTTTATGAGGAAGATAATAAGGTGCCGATATCAGGAGTAAAGTATGAATATCAATACACCAAAAATGAGTTTGGAACTAACAAGCTTGTTAGTAACGTTGACGTTGTGAATCCCGATGGGTCAATCAGTAATGCTGAAATTGGCCGTGAAATTGATTACATGACCGATACCCGTAATTTCTACAGTTTTCATGCAGGGGGCACGCTAGAGGTTAATTTTGATGGAGGTCTTGCCGGCTTTTTCCCAGTATTGGCTAGTAGTTTATTTGGTAGTATTACCATGCAAGAGCTTGAATTTGCTTCAGCAGTAAACACAAAAGTTATTACCCGTTATGGAATCTTGAAGTCGACAGAGGTATTTGAAAACGGAGCATCAGTAAAAACCCATAATGTATTATTTGATTCTGAAACAGGGGATGTGCTGCTTGCCAAAACTACCAATGAGTTTAATGATACTATATATACGTTTAATTACCCTGCGCACTTTGCTTATGAAGGTATGGGGCAAGCGTATAAAAACATAGGATATTGGTTTAAGGACATTAAATTCTATAATGGTGAGTTGAAAAACCTTTCAAACTACACCAGTTATTTTGTGCCTGGGGATGAGTTGTATGTAGAAATGGAGAAATATAATTCTACTACTTCTAAGCTTGAATCAATAACGATTTTAGATGAGAAAGCATGGGCAGTAACATCGCCTCACGATCCAAATGATTTAATTTTTCTAACGCGGGCTGGAAACGCTTATGAAACAAGGCATAAAGAAGATGGAAAGACCTTTAAGTACAACATAAAAATTATTCGTTCGGGACGGCGAAATATGCAAAGTGCGTCCATTGGAACAGTTGTTTCTTTGGCTAACCCCGTTAGCAATGGATATTTAGCATTTGATTCTGTAATTAATGCCGGTGCAGTTGAGTTTTCCGACTATTGGGCAACGAAATATGTAGATTTGGGTTTCTCTTGCCCAGATTCATGTGTAATTGGCTTAATAGACTCTTTATTTTCTCCAAACATAGCTCCAAACTTGCGGACATTACCCATGGGAGGAGAAATTGAGTTACTTAATAATCCTTACCGCGAAAACTTCTGGTGTGCAGCAGATATGTACGATTGTTATAAATGCTGGCCTTTTTATCGTAGTAAACATAAAATTAAAAAAACAGCGTCAGGGGGACCGGGTTTTTCATCTATTACATTACCCGGTGGAGTTTTCGGAATTGAGGATATTAGGTATGCATCCATCACCCCTATAGGAAATAGAGGTCCTGTAATGCCTGAGGATGATTTAATAACTGAAAGAATGGCTCCAATGCCCCCTTCGCGAAGTGAAAACATCACAAGTAGTGATTTTAACTTTTCAGATTGCGATTCAGTGATAAAATATACCATGGCAGACTCATTGGGAGATACCTGTTATTTTGAAATTTGCCTCCAATGTGTTGACGAAGCATTTAATACAGCCACTAAAATTCACAAAGGAAGTAGCTATCCGTTGGCCGTTAGTACAACATGGCCCGGTACAATAGCAACTCCTGCTTGTGAAGGCAAAAAAACGCGGGCATTAATGCGTATGCATTGTACTAGTGATACAGAGTATGGTTGTGGTAAATCGTTAGACTTAAATCCGATTAACCCCTATGTATTAGGTATTAAAGGCAACTGGCGCGCGAAACGAAACTGGTTGTTTTATGAGAAACGTAATCAAGCATCAACTACTAACATTCGTAAGGATGGAACGTATAAAAACTATGTTGATTTTTGGAAACGTCCGGTGTTAACAAATACCTATTGGGATACTGGAACCTCAATTAACAAAAACTGGACATGGAATACAACTGTTACCAAGTTTAATCGTACCGGCAATGAAATTGAAAATGTAGATGCATTAAACATATATTCTAGTGCCTTGTTTGGCTATGGTAACTCAATTGTTAAAGCGGTGGGTTCAAATACCAGGCATAGACAATTAGCTTATGATGGTTTTGAAGATTACTCCACTCTTTCGCCTGATGAAGATCACTTTAGTTATTATCAGTTTAAAGAAAATTTGACAACCGTAACTGCCCATACAGGCGCACACTCTATACGGGTATCACCAAACCAGTCGGTGTATGTAACCAAGGGCATCTTATATCATGAGGAAATAACCGGTTGTCAGCCGGATACTTCAGACAACCATTACATAATAAAACCAAGTGAAATTTTGGAAGAGTTTTCCCCCGATACCGGCTACTACCATATTTCATGTTGGGTGAAAGATAGCACAGAGTATAATGGGTTACCACAATTAGAGGATAGCATTTTTGTTTCTACAAGCGTTAGCTCGGGTGCAGGTACTTTTTACTCTTTCTCTCCTTCAGGTCCTGTAATTGATGGGTGGCAAAGGTATGAGGGGAAATTCTATGTGCCACAAAATGCTGTATGTATTAATGTAATGTTGCAAGCAGGTACAAAAACTGCCTACTTTGATGATTTACGTATCCATCCATGGAATGCTAATATGAAAAGCTTTGTCTATCATCCTAGAACGTTAAGGTTGGTTGCAACACTTGATGAAAATAACTATGCAACCTTTTATGAGTATGATGACGAGGGTAGGCTGGTTCGTATAAAGCGTGAAACTGAGAGGGGTATAGTGACTTTACAAGAGTCTCGTACAGGATTAAAAATTAATGAGTGATAGGAATTTGAATCGGGTATTGGTAATAGTTATTATAAATGATGATTAATTAAATGAAAAAAAGTATAACCGTTATTCTGTTTTTAAATGCTTTATTTTTTAGCACGTTGTTAAAAAGTCAAGACGTAAAAAGTGCTTTTAAAAAAGTAAACGAAACACTTGCCAAGTATAATAAGATTAGCTATAACATTACTTATAACTACTACCAAGACTCAAAGGCCAAAAAACCATACGAAACTCTTAGTGGGGTATATAAAAAGGATGGTAACAGAATGTATCAAAGAATAGACACCCGCGAATTTATGGTGACTGATAAGTACAGGCTTATTCTTGATAATGACACAAAACATTTTGTTATTGAAAATAAGCCGAAACTTATTAAACAAGAGCAGTTTATGGTTGAAATGGATTCTGTATTGGCTTTGTGTAAAACCATTACCAGCAAAAAAAGTGGAGCACTTGATGTTTACACGCTCACTTTTGACACTGATGAATTGAATTACACATATAATCAGTTAGATATTACCATAGACCCGGCTAAAAATTTTATCACAAAGATTGTGTTTCATCTTATTGAGACAGATGATAATGGTGAAATAACCAATCAACCACGCTTGGAAATAGTAGTTTCGGGCTATAATACATCTCCTGTTTTTCCTGAAAACTTTTTTTCAGAAACCAATTATGTGAAGATTGATACAGAAGGAAATGTTAGCCTAATTAAAAAATATAGTACATACACTCTTTTAAATAACAAGGTATCCATCCAATAAAGCATTGTTTATGAAATCTATAAAAACTGTTATTCTAATTGCGTTTCTATTAGGGTTTTCAGCGGTCAAAGGAGGAGTTGATCCGATTTTGAGTGGTAAACGCCAAGGTAGCAATATTGGAGTGGATAGTACTATTACTGTTACTGATGATAAGTTCACTTGCATCAGTTCGGGAACGTGTTCACCCGTTTTTAAAACTCCTGTGCTAAAAAACGCTATTGTGTTAGGAGTTGATCACGATAATAAAAACTGTTATCAAAGCTATACGTTCAGTGTAACGTTGGAATTGACAAAAACACCCCTGTCTAATCCCGGTACGACACAGAAAGATACTATTATTCTTAACCTATCATGGGATGCCGGCGCTGGAAAAGTTGCCCAGGATAAAGATGTTTTTTACACGGATGGGTATATAAAAATTGTATCGAAAGTTCTAAACTATACTTCATCATTAGCAGGTAATGCAGTTCCTGCAAACTTATTTATTGAAAATATTCTTAAAAAAGAACGGTATTATGCGCTAAACTATGCAGGGACAACATCTATCAGTTCAATAACAACGGGTCAAAATGATGAATTGACTGTAAACTGGACGAGTGTTAATGGTGCAGAAGAGTATGATTTAGAGTGGCTGTACCTTGATGATTTCGGTGATTTTAACGGGTCATCAGTTAGTTATAAATCAGCAGCCACAATACCGGTAAGTTTTTTAAATGATGCTACCAGAGTTACGGTTAAGGGTACATCCTATACATTAAAGAATATTTACCAGCACGGTTACCTTTTGTTTAGGGTTAGATATGTGGGCAAGGATACAGTAACTTATAAACAACGATTGGAAAGTCGTTGGTCTTCACATTCTTTTGGTAGTACTGTGTCGTCTTTTGGAACAAGTAATGTAGATCGTTATGCAATAACGACAAGCCATGAAGATACTCTTAACTGGCAATGGACAAGTTCATTTGCAGAAGAAGGGAAAAGTAAAACAGTGATAAGCTACTTTGATGGAAGCCTTCGCAGTCGTCAGATGGTAACTTATACAAATACTGATCAGTTAACAATTGTTGCCGAAAGTTTTTATGACCATGTTGGACGTAAAGTAGTAGATGCTTTACCTGTACCTACAGGCGATTCAATTATTAAATTCTATCGTAATTTTAATTTAAGCGCCTATACCCAAAAAACGTATAGTTGGCGTGATTTTGATACTACGGCAACAGGTGATAGTTGTAGTAATCATCTCACGGGTATGGATACAACTTCAGGGGCATCTAGGTATTATTCACACAATAACCCTAGTAAAGATCTTTATCAAGCCTACGTACCTGATGCTAAACAATACCCATTTGTGCAGGTAGAGTTTATGCCTGATAATACGGGCAGAGTGAGGAAGCAAAGTGGGGTTGGTTATGATCACCGTATGGGCAGTGGTCACGAAACTCAGTACTTTTATGGTAAACCTACTCAGCAGGAGTTGGATATGCTGTTTGGGGTAGAGGTTGGAGATTTTAATCGCTATAAGAAGAACATGGTTGTCGATCCTAATGGCTCCATTAGTGTTTCTTACCTTAATCCATCAGGTAAAGTCATTGCTACAGCATTAGCAGGTGAAAATCCATCTAATTTGAGTGTTTTGCCTGCTGATACAGCTCGTAAACGTATTGTTGAAAAGCTTGATGAGTCGATTCCTGTAGTAGATAGCATGGATATGTCTATTAGTGTGACACATGATTTAATGTTATCTACAAATGCACAAATAGATTTTGATTACAGGATATTGAAAAATCAGTTAGAGTTAGGATGTACAGGTGCCACCATCTGTTATGATTGTATTTATGACTTAAAATTCAGCATAACCGACCTGTGTGGAAGACTTTTGCACGATACGACTTTTATTGGTATTAAACTTTTGGATACGGTTTGCAGTAACGATTCTTTCATGCATTCTTTTTCACTAGCATTGGATAAGGGTAGTTACAGAGTTTCTAAGCAGCTTTCGGTTAATAAAGCATCGTTTGATTATTATGAAGAAATTTATTTAAGGAATAATCAATGTGCACGAACTGTGGAAGAGCTTTATGATAGTTTGGAGAATGAAATTGACTATTCAGGGTGTGCCAATTCGTGTGATGAGTGCCTAACTAATTTAGGAACGCTTGCGGATTATAAAACAAGTCGGTTTGCTGATCTGGATACCAATGGAATGAATATTGACTCCCTTGTTACTCAGTTTGAAAGCGAGTATGAAGACTATGTGGCTGATTGCAAAGAGCTTTGTGATACGATTTCAACATGTGAAATTGAGTATTATCGCCTTTTACAAGACGTTTCGCCAGGAGGACAATATGCATTGTACAGTAGTGTGAACGATGTTTTTACTGTAACAGATGTCTTGTCGTTTTTGGATTCAACAAGTAATAATGACCTTCCAAATTATGAAGGCATGCAGCGAGATTGGCGAAATGATAGCTTGGTGTATTTTGATAGTAACGGAGATACTGCTTTAGTATGGCACAATAATACATGGATGAAACCAAACGATTTACCGGATAGTATTTTTATACAAAACTGGGATCCGGCTTGGGCTCATACATTGGTTAAAATGCACCCTGAGTATTGTTATTACAAGTGGTGCATACTAAATGAAGCAAGTAATAAATTTGATAATCGTTTATATGATGCAAGCACATATTTCAGGGCAGAAGCAGATAGTCTTTTTGATCCAACTGATGCGGCGTCTTCAACCTATCCTACAGCGATAGATGATCCTTTCTTTAAAACAGGAGGGCTTGGGAACGCATGGAAGACAGCTATGCAAAATACAATTCAGCACTATTTTACCGATAGCAGTACTGATTATTCGATGTGGCAAGCCGCAGCCATTATGGCTTCATGTAAGGACGAGAATACCGTTGCCGGCATATCGGCTTGTTTAACAGCACATCCCTTTGGCAGTGGTGATGCAGATGTTAAAAATGCACAGTGGGAAGTATTTCGTAGTTTGTATCTTTCAGCAAAACAGAAATATAAAGATACTGTAAGAAGTACTTATGCCTATACAAACAGCTGTGCAAACTGTAATATCGGACATAATAATAAACCACTTTATAGTAAATCGTGCAACAGTATTTATACTAACGATAGTTTTAAAATAAAACAAAAGCAATATCCATCATTTACTGAGGTTTTAACAGTGCCTTTAGACTCGGGTACAAAACGTGATATTATTCAAAAAAATAGAAATCACTCGCAAGCTAGTATTAAAAGTGAATGCCAGAGTCAATGTGAGAGCTATGCAAACAACTGGATGATTGCATTGAAGGAATGCTCTGGTTTTGTTAGTGATTCGGCAGCTTTAAGAGATTCATTGATTAATATTTGTAAACTTGGTTGTGATCAGTTCAATCCGTTGGGGTCAAGAAGTGTAGCACCTGAAAACGAGCATTTGGTTATCAACAAGAGCTTTAAAGAGGTATTGGCTGATTTTTTCACTATCAACAAATTGTGTAATGAAGATTTAATCCCTTTCCCTTATGAGTATGGTCACAATTATTCGGGTAGCAATTTTGTGCCATACGATAATTGTTTTGATCAATTAGTTGATGAGGCATTATCAGTTACTTGTTCAGTCTCTTCAGAGATTCAGGAATTTTATTATTTTTTAGCCGATTTAGCATCATCATCGCAATTTAAATCTCCAACGCCTATTAATATTAGTAGCAAAGCGGGTTTCGAATCTTATCTAATGACTTATACCTCGGGCAATATTGATTCATTAAATCAATATTACACCTACATTAGTGGTAATACACTTAAAGCAGTTGTTCGAAGTAGGAATAACGGGGTATGGGATTCTTGTATTATTACTTTCAATACTCCTGCAGGGCATACTTCTTCGTTTTGGGATAGCATTGCAGAGGTTACTGTGCTTCTTAACAATCCTTGTGGCAGTGTTAACGGACTTAGTTTTACAATGAATTTGTATACTAATCTTTATGAAGAGTACACTGTAGAAGGCTACTCAACTTGCTACCCCCTATGTTCTGGAGAAGGCACTGTTGTTAGCAGAGTAAAACAATATTTTGCTCAATACTACTACAAAACGTTTACCGATGAAGAAATAAATAGTTTTATTAAAGTGCATTGCGGAGATACGCAGGCTGTTGCTTTAATACCGCGGGATTTCTCATGTAAGCCGGCTTGCATTACTTGTGATCTTTTGAACGATGCTGATGCTTATTTTTGGCTAGCGTATTCGGGTGTTTATGTAAATTCTGATACGGTGTATAAAGACACAAACTTTATCCAGACGTACACTAATTTCATGAACAAATCACGTGGTTTAAACCACGGATATTTTGAATATGAGGACTTAAAAAATAATTGTGATTCGTTTTTTAATGATACAACTCAGGTTTATTATAACTACAACTCGTATAAGGGAGTTAAGAACGGTTATACTAGTCTTCCATCAGGAAAGCTTGATACATTGTTAACTAAACTTAGTCTATGCGATGACCCATTTGTATACACGCCTGATACGGTAAGTTGTGATAGCGCCTTGCGTCAAATAGCATGGGAACAGGCTCAAGACTTATATCAGGCACAACTGGATACCCTGAAAGGAAATTTCAGAAAGCAGTACTTTAGGAAGTGCATGAATATAAAGGGCTTAGAGAAGTTTACGATGGCCTATGATCTGAAGCAGTATCATTACACGTTGTATTATTACGATCAAGCCGATAATTTAATTAAAACGGTTCCTCCGGCAGGGGTGAGGTTAATTACCCATGCCGATACATTAGCATTGGTAGAAAGTAACAGGGCCAATAAAGTAGCAGCAAATTATTACAACACTCCTCACCATAATCTGGTTACTAATTACAAGTACAATACACTTAATGCCGTTACTGAACAAAATACACCCGATGGCGGAACTACTAAATTTTATTATGACCGTTTGGGACGGATTGCCGTATCTCAAAATGCAAAACAAGCCAGCGCTTCTAATAATGACTTTAGTTACACCAAATACGATGAGTTAGGGCGTATAGTTGAGGTTGGAGAAACCAAGCACACAACGGCTATAACAGATAGCACCAGTCGCAACCCGGCCTTGTTAACAGCTTGGTTGAGCAGTTCTGCGCTGTTTAGGCAGGTTACCAAAACGTATTATGATAATAAGGCAGGAGGTACCGTTGATGCACAGTTTGCTGCCGGACAAGAAAACCTGCGTAATCGTGTGGCTTATATAACTTATGACGAGGATGCTACCGGAAAGTATGATTATGGTAGTTACTACACCTACGATATTCACGGAAACGTAAAAGAGTTGGTACACGACTACACTGAATTACAAGCCTTAGCATACGGGTATTTTAAACTAAAGTATGAGTACGACCTGATAAGTGGGAACGTAAATAAAGTAAGCTATCAAGAAGGGAAGCAGGATCAGTTTTTCCATGAATATGTGTATGATGCCGATAACCGCATCCGACAAGTATTTACGAGCCGCGATAACATTTTAACGGATAACGATGCTAAGTACTATTATTACCAGCACGGACCCTTGGCAAGAACAGAGATAGGGGAGCTAAAAGTGCAAGGTATGGACTATGCCTATACCATACACGGTTGGCTGAAGGGAGTGAACAGCGGGTCGCTGGACAGCAGCAGGGATATTGGGCGAGACGGGTGGTGGAGTGCAACCAACAATAGAAGGTTTATACCGAAAGACGAATTTGGATTTACGCTTGGCTATTATGCAGGTGATTACTACGATATCGGTCAAAAAACTACTTCTCAGCATTTTGAGATAAACGTAAGCGGAGGATTTAATACCGCAAGTCCGAGCTTATACAATGGTAACATACGCCACATGGTAACGGCTATTGCCAAATTTATAGACCCTTCGTCAGGCTCAGGAAGGCCTATGGGTTATGCCTATAAATACGACCACCTGAACCGTATTTCGCGCATGGATGCTTATGACAGTGTAAACATGGGCACTAATAGTTGGAATACTGGTGCAGCAGCGATGAGCCAATACCACAACCGTTTTACTTACGATGCAAATGGTAATATACTTACGCAGGTGCGCAGGGGGGCTGAAAGCGTAAATCTAGCGTTGGATAGTTTGGTGTATAAATATTACCCTAATACGAACCGCTTGAGCCATGTTGAAGATGTGGTGAATGACACTAATTACAACGATGATATAGATGACCAAGACAGCTTGAATTATAAGTATGATGCGATTGGTAATCTTATTTATGACAAGGCGGAAGAGATAGACAGTATACAGTGGAATGTGTACGGTAAGATAAGCCGTATAGTGCGCACTACTACCAGTACCAAGGCTGCCATGCAGTTTACTTACGGCCCTGACGGGAACAGGTTGAGTAAAAAGGTGGTATATCCTAATGATAGTACCAACCGTAGCCATACTGAATATTATGTGCGGGATGCCAGTGGTAATATAATGGCTACTTATGCTACCAGTAACCCGTATTTTGAGCCGATTGATACGGGGTATGACAAGATTGTGGGTAAACTTATTGATAGTGTGGGGCTGGCGTCGTTTGCACAGTTTATACAAACACGGTTTGCCAGTAACGATAGTTTTTACAGGCGACTGGGCGGGTATATACCCGATAGTGCTTTTTTGGATAGTTTTACTACGGGTGAAATACTAAGTTGTGTGGGCGACCAAATGTACCACCAGTTGTTTAGCTGCTGTAATGGTTGCAATAATAATTTGGAGGATGTGATTATTTCAATGTTGGATGGTGCCAATGCCGAAGAAAACAGTCTGGTGCCTTATATAATGGGCTGCAAGCCTGAGGTGTTGCTGGAGTTGATACTGAGTGTGCACGGCAGTGTGTTGCTGGATAATATAGGGAATGATGCACGTATATTGTTGTATGGTTATTTTAGGACGACGGCGGGGTATTTACACGTGAACAGTGCGGTGGGTGATACGACTGACTTTTTGCTGAGTGATGTGCCGCGCAGTGAGCTGATACGTTTTATGACGCACGAGTTGCATACGGGGCTTTACATGGGGTATGACGATTATATGGATGCGCTGACGGACGTTATCCATACGTATGTGTACAACCCTAATGCGGGGGGTATGGAGTATTTGTGGGGTGATCTTACTGCATCTAGCCTTGCAACGCGGTGTAAAATAATTGAATGTTTGGGCAACTGCCCGGGTGCGGGAAGCGAAAGTACTTGCAGTAATTGGGGTTCGGGTTATGTTGAGTATTCTTATGGTAACTATTATTGCAACGGTTCACTACTTCCTGCTTTACGTAATCATATCAAAAATACGCCAGAACTGCTTGCGTTTGTTCACAGCCGTTTGCAGTTGTGTTACGGTGACCGGTATGCGAAGAAATTAGTGAAAACATTGAGCGACCGCACTACCTACAGTACGTTTAAAAACTGCGGCACACGGATTACCGAGTTTGGATATGATAAGTACATGACGGATAGTTTGATTAGCAAATTGGTTACGGATAATCCGCCGCAGCTCATCAGTGTGCTGAATCAATGCGACAGCACTAAGTTGCTTAAAGCTGTTGGTAATTATAACATAAAGGCGTTGGTAAATAAGATTAACGCACACATACCACAGGGCAGCACGTTTATTACCAATACCTGTGCGTATTTCCAACTGACCATACCCCGACCTGTGGGTATGGCCTGCGACGATTACCTTGCGCAAGTAGTGCCGATGGATAGTTTATTGCGACGCATTCGGCTGAATTACGCGTTTTATGTGGATGATATAGGGGCAATGCCTGTGGCTGATTTGACCGAAGTGTTTAGCCGCTATTACAGTGAGTGTGATTTTAAGGATTGCACTTGGCCGAAGTATGCCAATGGTACGCTTGATTTTGACAGTACCCATTTGATTAGTACTACCCGCGATAGGTATTGGCCGTATTTAACCCGTGAATTGTACGATTGTGATAACGACAGTTTTACTCTACACGCGGCATATACACGTCCGTATAGTATCAGTGATTTGTTTACTAAATGGAAGTACCCGTTGGATAGTTTTATGGCGCATGTGCAGGCGTATTGGAACAGCACGGTGCGCAACCGGATAGATGTGGATACGATGAAGCGGGTGCAATACCTGTTTGTAAATGAGTGGCACTTGTATGGGGCATCACGGTTAGGAGTATTGCAATCACAGGGAGATACCGTTAGAGGAGTGGTTAGGAGCTACCAGCACAGGGTAAGTAATGACACTATCGGTGGCAATTATTATGCATTAGATACGTTAAAATACTATAAATTTGGAGTAGATAGTTCCTACAAATTGCACAAAGGATTACGTAAATATGAGGGCACCAACCACTTGGGCAATGTATTGGTAGTGTTTACCGATAAGAGGTTACAGGTGTGCACTAATGATACCATTAATTACTATCGTGCAGATGTGACAAATGCGTATGATTATTATCCGTTTGGTGCGCCGATGAGAACGTGGAATAGTGATACAACGGAGAAGTATCGATTCGGGTTTAACGGTATGGAGAAAGATAATGAGGTGAAAGGTACGGGTAACAGCTATGATTTTGGTGCTCGTATCTATGATAGCAGGCTGGGTAGGTGGATGAGTTTGGATCCTTTGATGAGTAAATATCCTAGCGAGAGTCCTTACGACTTTTGTACAAACTCTCCATTATCTCTAAGAGATGTAGATGGTAATGAGTTTATTGTGTCTATAACAACAGTTTCAGAAACTCCTACTACTGTAAAGAAAAAAGTAACTGTAACATTAAATTTAACTATTATGAATGTTTCAAGTAAAACCTTTACTGATGAAGAATTGAAATCAGGTGCGTCAACTTATACACAAGCATTTAGTAAAAAGGGAGTTGTATATACTGATGAAGCTCCATATGGTAAAGCTACAGTAGAAGTTGATTATGATTTTAAAATTAATATTACTGTTGTTGATAAAGTTGAAGACATTAAAAACAAAGAACATGTCATGTTTATTATTGATGAAATAGACGATAACTCAACCTCTAATCCATTTGGAGATGCCGTAGGTGCAGCAAATACTATTGGAACATACTCTACTGTCGAAGCATCAGCATTAAGTGATGGGACTTACGGTGAGGTATTTAGTCATGAATTAGGACATAATTTAGGGCTGAATCATTCCGAAGGAGGCCTAATGGGCCCAAGTGTTAATAAAAGTACTAAAGTTTCAACTGATGAATTAAATTCAATAATGAAAAGATGGGGTATTACTTATTATTTGGGGCAAACAAAAGACGAAAAGAATAGAAAATATCAAGGTGGTGGTAATGGAGAGGGAGGAAAGGCTTGGGTAAAAAGTGTAGCAAAAAAACTTGATGAGAAAAAACTAAATAACGCCACACCTGTCAAAAAGAAATAATAATTTTATGAGAAAAAAAGAGTACATATTTCTGCTAATATTGATATTCATATTTAGCCAATGTAAAGATAAAACATCTTTGCATTCTATTAATGCAGGTAGTTTTAACATTCAAACTCCCAAAAGTTGGAAGATTGTCGAAGAAAAATCTTTTGACAGTTTCGTAGCCGGTATTATTACAAATACAAATGATACAATTATTATTGAACAGGGGTTTTACTCACCAATGTTAACAGAACAAGAACCTACGATTCTACCTGTCAATATGAAGAAAGAATTAGTTTTAAAAGGACTGGATACTTCAAGTTTAATTTTTTCAGATGAGTTGGACAGAGATAAATTTCGAAAGCAGAATGTGAACTTTATACATATTGACAATCATGAGGCTAAACTTGTTTATCCGCGCCGCATAGGAAATGGAATTGTAGGTGTGTATTTTGATAGTATTGGTAATAATCCCAATATGGGAACTGTTAAACTTTCAATTTATGGAAAAAACTTAGATTCCACAATACAGTTAGACCTTATTAATGCAATTAAGAGCATAAAATTTGGTAGTGGTCAAAATGGGTAATGTATCAGATTTGTTGGTGACGTTGAAAACAACTAAAAACGGAAATAAACCTAAAACAGCCCGCACGGGCTGTTTTAGGTTACTTACCATCCATACTCCACTTTGACCTGTACTTTTTGGCTAGTCGCTTATAAACCAGCAAACATTGCATCAGATTAGCACAGGCTTCAAACTCCTTTCTGAAATCCCCATCCAACATGAGGTAACAATCCTTCTTAGTGATATAAAGTGCTGTTTCTTTAGTATCAGTAGTTTCATCAAACTGAAAGGCAGGATTTTTCAACTTATACAACTTGAAAGTCTGTAACGTCGAAGGGTTATAACTTATCAAGTACCCGTCCCAAACCAAAACGTGTACCCCATTTTTAGTTACTACCCACCGATTACTCGTTTTCTTCCTCACTTTGTGTGTCCTCAAATAAACAGTACACCGTATCTGGGTTGTTGAATAACACCATATACCGGCTACCGTTCAGGGCTTCTTTCACATACCCGGCCTTGTAATACACCGCCTTCTTTATTCCTTGCGCGTCAGTAAATTCTTTCTTAGTAAGAACATTAAGATACTTCATAACAGAACTACGGAGGTTAAATTACCCCGTAAAAAACTTTAGAATTAATTGATAACATTTTGAACGGCATTTTATTTCACAAGGGTTAAAACAGATTGGCAAGACATTGACAACATACAGAAGGTATTGTGCGACGTTAACGACGGTAAAACATTTCCGCATACTGCGGCTTACCTCTTTAACACCGAGGAGTATATCCTTTGCTATAAATCCCCTGTTGTTATGACTGTGTAGTAGTTATTCAAACCTGGATTAATGCTAATAAGTCAGCCAAGCCTGTTTTAATTAACCCTGTGCAATAAAATACCTACCGGATAGTATCATTATGTTCTTTAAGCCGCAACCTTGACAGGTTCGTTGATTTCGACGTACTCACGGGCAATCTCCATAAACCGTTCTTTGTTCACTTGTAAATAGTTGAAAGAACTTTGAGGGTTAGTGTGCCCCAATATCGCTTGCACATCACGCACGTTACCACTTTTGTTGAGGATGCTATGGGCTTTTGCATGGCGAAAACAGTGCGGTGAGATTTTGCGTTCAATTCCCGCTTTCAATGCTGTTTCCTTAACCCAACGCTCAACAGTGCGTGGAGGAATATGTTTGTTCTTACTACGGAAGGTAGTAAACAATGCATCTGCCTTTACATCATCCATACAAAACCGCAGTCCGAGGTAGAGGTTTAGCAAACGGTTAGTTTCGCTTCCCCACACCACCGTATTGTAACGAAAAGTTTTTCTGCGTCGTACGACGGCACAGTGCATCCCCGTTATGCTGGTATCCTGCAAATCACTGATGTTGAGTTCGCAGAGTTCTGATACTCGCATACCAGTATCATACAGCATATACAAAGCCAGCTTTCTTTGAAGAGAGCTAAAAAAGCCCTCATGCAATACACTTACCATTTGCTTAAAGTCGGCTTCGCTAACCCCCTCTTTCTGGGGTGCAGTGTATCGTATAATCCGTATCTCCTTCGGGTTTACAGTGTGAATGCCCCGCCCACTCCAAAACTCATAAAAGTTTTTGAGAATGTTAGCAGAATAAGCAATCGTAGTCCGGCTATATCCTTCCCTTTCCATCTTACGATGAAAGCTAATGATATAATCCCCTGTAATATCAGTCATGGGAGTATTATCCCCCACAAATAACAAAAAGGAATCAAGACGGGTTTTGTATCGTAATGCCGCCGTCGGTGCGTATGATTTTTTCCAATTAAGGTATATTTCTATTGCGTTTTTAATAACCATATAAATCACAAATGACCCGCCAAAAGTCTATTTTAGCGGGTCATTTGTGCAGGCCATTATCGCAAAAGGGTGAACCTTTAATATGGTTGTTGAGAAATGCACTATTGATTGCCGTTTGTAGACTTAACTTCACTTTCGTGGAGTAATCCCTTTCGGGACAACGGGTTTTCCTGGTTGTATAACTACTACTAGTATTAATAATACACCCCTTTGCTCTGCCCCACCAATATTGACATTTTTTAAAATTATTGGTGATTAGCCTTGCAGTGTAACAATTTTTTAGTTTTACACAACCTCTTTATAAAATTTTGATAATTTTTTTAACAGCATTTAAACTGCGTATGCCTAATTTAATAACACATATTTAAAATTATTGCAATACTTGACACCATAATAATCTTATTGTATTTTGCAGGAAAAATAATCACAATGAATACTATCTACGATATACATAGCAACCTTGGATTTATAGGTTTTTGCATTATTAAAAGAGACGGAACTATTGCTAAAAGTTGGTTACTACTTTTTGAGACAGTAGGGACAGAACAATTCCAATTGCCTGGCACGCATGATACCTATAACAATCAAGAGGATATTGATATAATTCGGGATTTAATGCTTAAAGCAATTCCGACTCTAAGAACTAATGAATTAATTTATTACGCAATTTCCCCCTCCGATAAGCGTTTAGACATTTAAATTTTACATGACGACTTTTCTTGTCTGTACAACGCAAAACGTTTAGTTTCTGCAAACAGACTCCAAGCCCTTTCAAATTCAGCTCAATGGTCACACTCTGCTTTTTGATTACTTCCCTGCTACGCCCGGGAAATTCAAAAACCATCAATTGAATTCTCAACCGCTTTCCGTCACAAAGTGGCGCAAACAGAACCCGATTGTTCGTGCCTCAAACCTCATAACCCTTTGCAATACCCATAAACAAAGTAAACCCTACCACGCAATCCGGGCCGTGCAGCAGGTTTGCTTTGCCCATTTCGCCATCCCGTAAACACAAATAGGCGTAAACGGCCTTAATTATTTATTTTTCCTTTTTCAGCGGCTTTTCTTCTTTTTTCTCTTTTTCACCCCGAAAGGGGCTAAGCAAATTTCATCCTGCCCTCTTGTCAAGGCCGGGGCCTTCGGTGTATTCACATTTTTTCTTTCGTTCCTCATAAAAAATATGACCTACAGCCTTGCCAATTCCGCCATACCGCACAATGGGGAGTTGCTTATCCCTTTCGGGGGAAATGTTTTTTGTTGTGAGAGAACCCTCTCGCACAGCTAAAGCAAAAGAAAAAACAAATCATTTACAACAATGAGTACCCCAAACAAAAACGGCAACGGTGCGAAGGAAGTAACACCCGCCTCAAACGACAAAAACACTACTAACGGTAAAGCAAACATCCCCGCTATTCCCCCTGTGCCCACCGCTGAAGAATTGAAAGCCCAAGCCTTAAAAGAACAGCAAGCCTACTTCGACGGGTTGGCGCGGTTGGTATTTATGCGTGGCCGCTACCAGGAACACAAAGAGGCAGTTGAAGAATTAACCTTTGAGCGTGAAGCTACAGAGATGTTTGAACACGGCCAAGCCTTTGGCGGTAAAATCGTGCTGACTGACTTTAGCGGCAACAGCTATGAGATTAAAAACCCAAAGTTGGTTATAGAAGTGCGCAACCACCTACTAACCCTGTTTACAGGCAAGATAGAAGACCTTGAAAACGGCATTTTTGCCTATGCTGAAAAAAAGCAGGTAACAACCCCCGCCACTAATTAACAAAAGTTCTACCACCCGCCAAACGGCGGGTGGTTTAATTCCCTATTAAGAAGTACACCAATGGAGAACACCAACGAATTATACAAACGGTTGGAAACGCTGGTAGCCCACCGTAAAGCACTGTCACGTCAAACAGACCACCTTAGAGTTATGGAACAGGAGCATACAATAAACGGGTATCCAAAAATGCGCCTTTCCATCGAAAGCCACCCGCACACCTTCAAAACGGTAAACAAAGCCGTAATAAAAAAAGTATTCGCCCTGCTACAGGCGGAATATAGAGAACTGATAAAGCAGAAAGAACAACAAATACAAGCACTCACCCTACAACTAAATACCCCGAAACCATGACAACCACGACAGAAAAAACACAGGAACTAAAAGATAAACGAGAACCCCGCCCAATAGAGGTTGCACGGGAACGCCTAAAACTCCTAAGCCTTGAAGTAAAAGACTTAGTAGAAGACGGCACATTTGAAACTATAAACGATGCCATAATGGAAACGCTTTATAAAAGCCGAGAACACCGAACCTTTAACAGCTTTATGGGTTGGAAACAGCAAGGCAAAAAAGTGAAGAAAGGAGAAAAGGCATTTTTACTATGGTCGAAACCCAAGCAAGTGCCGAAGGAAAACACCCCGCAGACCGATGAAAGTGACGAAAACAAGCAAGAGGACGAATACAAGTTTTACGGTATCGCCTACCTATTCTCTAACGCACAGGTAGAAGATATTGAAATCCCTGAAAGTGAAGAACAGGAATCTGAACCACAAGGCAGGCAGTTAGACCCTTTGCCATACGATTAGGGGGTAACAAAAACTTTCTATATCCTGTATAGGGTGTATGAGGAGAACGGCTCTTTATGGGGCCGTTTTTTTCGCGCCGGGAAAGCGGCAAACCCTTGTCTTTTTATTTTCTTTTTTTATGGTAAGGGTTTATCTCTTAATTATTTTTTCAATCCCATTCTTTATTATTAAGCAAATCAGCTACATCCTTTGATTCCATACCGGGCTTAAAACCAGGTATTTTATTAAGCCAAACATATTTTTTTGCTCTTATAGGTGAATGTTGCTTAACATAACAAGTGGTATAAAAATTATCTACTAAGAAAAACTTATTATCATAATCCAAGTCGTAGTAACCAGTATCTTTTATTATCCCTATTATCCGTTCTTTTTCACTATCTGTTAGTGAATTAACATTAAATCCATTCGTACCGATTAGCTGATTAGTTTCCTTGTTGTAATTGCAAGACGCGACCTTCATAACCTTACCGACAGCGTAAACAGTCCAGTCTGCGTAAAGACCTAAATATTTGAAGGGTGTATTATGATTTCTTGAAACAGGGTCGTAATAGATATTATATTTTTTATTTTCTTCGTATGACCAGTTAGTGGTAACTACTAGCATTGTATTGTCTGCAAAATTGCCTGTGAAATTCTCACTTTTTTCAAGTTCAGATACTTTTTCTGTAATAATATTTTGAATAAGTTCCTGCTTCTGTATCGTACTTTCAGTGACCTCTTCTTCAATTTTGGCTACCTCGCTAACTATTTCTTCTGTAATTGCCTTTCTTTTATTATCCATGTATAACTTGGCTTTGAAGCCACCGGGAAACTCAAGTTCATTGATGTCCTTAAAGCGACTAATTATTTGCCCTCGGAACATTCTAACAATTATTAGGATTACAACCGGCCAAATTAAAATTTTTAAATATTCAGCAATTATTTTTGCAATTTCCATATAACAATCTCAAGGTTAAAGAAATAGATTATTGTTAGCAAATCTATAAATTATTTTTGCTAAATCAACAGGGGATATCCAAATTAGGGCATTGGAACCTCGTTTATTTCAGAGCGTTTTAATATCAACCAAATGTAACAAAGATGTATTCAATCCCTTACTTATTTCAAACAACAACAAGAAATTAGGGTTCGTTCCCCCACGCTCTATTCTGGATATTTGCTGATATTCCAAATCCACCGATTCACCTAATTGTTTTTGCGTCATTCCCTTTTCTTCCCGGATGCGTTTGATGTTTTTTCCAAGTGCTTTTAAAATTGCCTGCCTTTCATTGTTTTCCATATCTCGAAAGTGGGAAAGGCTGTAAAAAATAAACTAAACAATATTGTTTAGTTGATAAATCTTGTGTACCTTGCTGAGAAATTAATTACCGTTATGAAGCACAACATTAAAGTATTAGCTGTATTGATGTTTATAAGTATTGCGTATGGCTGCAAAAAGGAAAAAGAACCTACTCCTGAACCGGGACAATCAAAAACTCCAATGTGCAGAGTTAAAACAGTCAGAGATGATGACCGCCAACCTTTCAGAAGCGTAACCTATGAATACGATGCCAATGGAAAGATTACAAAAAGTATCAAGCAAGACGGCTCATACACTCGCTATGAGTATTCAGGCGACCAACTTATTCTTAAAGAATACACGCAGCTTGACCAACCAATTAAGTCAAGTGCTGAGATAACTCGTTATGTCAATACACAAGGGTATATCGTAAAAGTAATAAGTAAGCTGTCACAGTTTGTGAGCGATACAGTTTACTATACATATTCATCCGACGGGTTCTTGATACAAGAGATATGGCGTGGACAAAGCAGTTCGAGCACCAAATCAACAACGATAATATACACCGTTGAGAATGGTAATACCGTTACCATAAAGGGTGTGTCAGAGAAGTTTAACGGTACACGCGATTCTACAGTATCGAGCTTTACTTTTTTATCCGTGGAAAACAAGGCCGGACTGTATCAATACCTCTCTGGCGATAACAACCCGATGAGCCGCTTTTATGGCAGGCCAAATAAAAACCTGATTAACACACATACAAATAAGTACGATAATAAAACCGAAGTATCACAATATAACTATGACATGAAAGACGGGTTACCTTCTTATTCATATTTGAGCCTGCCGGGAAATCCAGACTATTTCAAAACGAAGTATGAATTTGAATGCAAATGAAATTATCTATATCTATACTATTGATGTTAGCAGTATGTGCAGGATGCAGCACAAAAGAACTTGACCGCACGGAGGCTGCGGAGTTAATTACGGCATACTATGAGTACCCAAATGTGGAAGTGGGCGTATTTAACAGTCTTATGGGGTATGCCACTGAATATTCTTGGCTTCTTGAAGAAGGATACTTATATGGCCATAGAGACGCGTTCCACATGCAGATTACGAGTGTGGGAAAACCGTATGAATTTCCCCTTTGCAACGAAAACGGCTGGTGCTTCGCCACCAATATGAGACGTTTTAAAGAGATAACGGGCATCAAATATGAAAACCCAGATAAATCTAAAGCTGTGGTTGAGTTTACCGCTGAACGGTACAACATTACTCCGTTCGGAACACAAAAGAAGTTTAGCGAAGGGGAAACGGTTTCGTATCATGTGGTGGTGGAACGGTATGATGACGGCTGGCGGATTACCACGCCAAATGGGAAGAATTTCAAAGAGGCTGATTTCCCTGATATTGAGGAGTTTTTGGAGAATTAATAGATAATAGTTTGTTAGAAATTTAAAGCACCCGTGCGCGGGTGCTTTTTTGTTTTACCCGCTTCCCTGCCCACGGCTCACTGTGCCTGTTTTGCCTTAATAGTTTTTTGTCGTGGGCTTTTCTGTGATGAATGTACCCGCCAGTGCAAAGCTACAACCCGCCCGGATTGATGCGCAACCAATGCTCTTACAGATTCCTAGTTGCACACAATCCTTATTAGACGGGCTGTTATGGCTTGCTTGTCGGATTAACAATTCATTAAACAGTAAAAGCCATGACACACAAAAACACACTTATTACCAAAACATTAGCTGCACAGTTCGCCCGCATTGGCGACCAACGCGACGTTAAAGACCCTATGGTAGTTGCCAAATTCTTCGGCGGCTCATCGGCCACCTGGTACGCCATCAGCTACGACCCTGAAAGTCGCATCTGCTTTGGTTATGTAACCGGATTGGGTTACCCTGAACTCGGTTACTTTTCCATCACCGAATTGGAAAGCCTAAAGATGCCGCCTTTCGGTCTGCCTGTTGAGCGTGACCGCTGGTTCACGCCGTGCCGCCTTTCAGAAGTGAAAGCCAAACTACCGTAGGGTTTACCCTTTGGTAAAACAAAAAAGCTACCCGACGGGTAGCTTTTTTAGCCAGAATGGCTTACATTTTAATTCAGTAGCTTGCCTGCTCTTACAAGTCCACAAATAAACTGGTCTGGTTGGTTACTCCAATAATTTGTATCGCATACTATAACTAATCGCCTTTTTGCGCGGCTTACTGCCGTATTAATAAGATTAACGGCATTAACTCTAGCATTTCTACTGTCTACCATAAACGGCGAATGAGAATCAGAAACGCTAAATATCACTGTCCCCCATTCTTGTCCCTGAGACTTATGGATAGTCATAATTCTCTGGTCATTTCTTATCTCATTAAGCGTATGACCGATTAAATAAACTTGGTTATTATAAGGGGCTAGTATTGCAAAGTCATTATCCGTCTTATGGTACAAAGCAACATAATGTTCTATAGCCACTACTTCGCCAACGTTTTCCCATTTCTTTTTTCCCTGCTTTCTATCGGCATGAATAATTATAATTTCTGTATTGTCGATGGTAGACACGCTTTTAAAGCCATTTTGATATACGAATTTATCTAACACGTTAGCCAAGTTATTTCCAAACCTGTGTGTTTCGGTCAATTCAGCTTTTACTGTGGTTGTAAAGGTCGGTTCCGTATTGTTCTTTAAAATTGAAAATAAATTCTCAAAGGACTCATGAAAAAATGATTCAGAATGCAATGAAGACTGTAAAATAGGAAGGCAAACTTTATTTTTTTCGTCTAATTCCTCAACCTTCATTTCTGTTACTGGCGGTAACTGCATGTGGTCACCTAAAAAAGTTATTGGCGAATTTAAGGTAAACAGAACAAATGCTTTTGCAGCATTGCTGTACGCAGCCTCATCAATAAAAACATGTTCAAAAACAACATCTCTGTCAAGATATTTACCAACAAAGCCGTCTAAGGTTGCGCCAACAACATAGACATCTTTGATTCGTTCATCAATACTTTGGGCTTCCAACATTGCAAGCTCGTCAACATATTTATTCAGTTTTTGCTGTAAATCTGTAGAAGAATATTTACTATACTCATTTTCAAGCATAGCGGAATTTTCCACATTTTTATCTAAGGTTTCCAGTATCTCTCTCAGGTTCTCAATAGATTTTTCTCCACCAATGTTATTTAGAGTCCATGCTTCCTGCATTTCAGGAGAAAGAAAGCTAATTGCTAAAATATTTTCTTTTAATTTTTTTAATTTCTTGTTATATTGTTGAACTGTAGTATTCTGTTCTTCCACACGATAATTAAGTTGACTTTGCTTATTTCTGTCACCTAATAGCTCAGCTTCAACAGTTCTTATTACCCTTTCGGTCGTATTAATTTTACTATCGTAATACCCATGTGAAAATGCTGTAACGATGGAACCTAAAAGAGAGCTTTTATTTCTTTCAAATTTTAATATTTGGCTACGTTTTAGGGCTAATATATTCTCATTGTGAGATATTCTTTCATTAAACTGCTTGATTGTATTAGCACATTCCTTTATTGAATCAGAGACCGAAGCTACCTCCTTAATTATTTTGTTCTTCTCATTTCTCAAGGATAGCAACTCATTAAAGGTCGCCTTATCTATTGCAACATCACTAATTCCCAAAAGCCCTTTTAGAATTTGAATTTGTTTCCGCAATTGTTGAATTTGCCTTTCTATCCCGGCCACTTCACACACTTCAGGATATTTTTGGGCAAACTTTCTCGACGGATTGCCAATCCTTAATATCTTTTCCCTTGCGATTCCTGCACTGTCTGTAAACTCTAAAATTCCTATCATCACTTGTTCTAAGGCCACATTTGTTGGAGCAAAAATTCCAATACGTTTCCCCTCACGGATATATTTAAGTAAACTATTGGCAAGAACAAACCGTGTTTTACCAGTTCCAGGCGCACCCCATATGTATGAAAGTGGATTATGAAAAATAGTATTTAATGCTATTTTTTGCTGTTCGCTAGGATTTGCTATTGGTAGGTAATCAAAATTAGTAGAATCAAAACCAATGTCTGGTTTTCTAACAGGTAGTTTTATTCTACTACCCTTTTTTTCATAGTATTTTCCTAAGCGTTCTATTAGAAATTTCAGGTCGCTTATGACTTTAATATCACGCGCTTCAAGTTGATTAAAATTGACTTCACATTCTGGCGTTGGTTTTATCAGAAGCACCCTTTTGTCATAATCATATTCGAGTATTTTTATTTGCGCCGTATCATATATTTTTCCGCTACGGGGGAATTCAAACACAATGGCATCTAGACTAAACAATTGAGCGTTTAATTTTAAAGAATAGCTTCCTTTATCTTTTAAAGGATTAATCTCATACACACCTATTTCAGAGCGTCCTTTACCCTTTTCCTCCATCCACTTGTAGTATTGTCTACATGCTGCAATCAATAAATTCTTAATTTCTTCGATAGTCATAACGTATGCCAAATGTACTATAAAATAAAAAATTGGTACAGTTAGTTTTTGAGCAAGATAGCACCTTCCTCATTGATAGAATTTTCGAGCGTGAGTAAGGTGCTATCTTGACGGGGTTGCACCCCGTGCCCCGCAAAAAATAAAACCCCGCCAGTTTTGACTGGTGGGGTTAATTTTTTAATATTTTTATGAAAGGTACAATTTATCGTTCCAATTCCCTGTCCAGATTATATGAACCTCCACGGATAGCCCGGATTTCATCCAGCGCTTGTTGTTCAGGCGAGAGGTCAACAGGCAGTTTTTCCAGTTCGTGCTGTTCAATACCCAAGCGCGAGAAACGGAATTTTAAATTTCCATGAACTACGCCAGTTGCAATCCCCTTTCGTTCATAAGACGGCAGTTCATGGTGCATGAGCATTTCGATAAACTCATTCTGGGTACTAGCTTTTTCAAAACATTCACGTACTGTTTTCGCAATATCTTCTTTTAGTAGTGTGCGCTTAGTACGGGCTTTGTATTGATATTCCCTATCCGTAAGATATTCTTTACCTTTACCATGCTCGCAAATACTTTTATCCAGTTGTGGGTACTTTTCCCTGTGGTAATTTTGAAAATCTATTTTTAATGTTTGCAATGCTTCCCGTGATAAACGGTGTGCTTTTGATTGACGGTATTTTAAACCGCTTACTTGAAAATGGATATGTACGTGGTCGCGGTCGAAATGGGCGAAGCCGAGATACAGAGCATCTTTGCCGCGAAGCTCGATATACTTTTGACCTAAATCGCGGAGCATTTCAGGGGTAACACTTTTGCGGTCAGCGGCAGCTACCGACAAAATTTCATGGTAACAGTAAATAGACCGGGAGTGTTTAGTTTTTCTATATAAGGCTTCGTTTTCGTAAAACTGCTTAATCCAACTTTCCTTATCGTTCTTTCCCCGTAGGTTGTGGGTGATTAATACAGGTGGATAATCAACAGATTTTTCGTGGTTTAAAATATAATTTGTTAAGTTTCTAAACGCCGCGGCACTATGGCGTGGCAACAATTTGATAAGCATCTTTGACATGACGGTTGAGGTAGTGAACCAATAAAGATTCACTTTGTAAGAGATAATTTTCAGCGTCGCTATTCGGTGAGTTTTGGTAGATATTCATGTATGCCATGCCGATTAATTGCAGTACCTTGAGTAAGGTATCGCGGTCAGCAATAAACGGTTTGTTTTCAATGGCACTAATGGCAAGGTCGTGAACAAATGTAGTAGGTTTTAATCCCACACCTTCCGCCAGTATTTGTAATTCTGTAAACTCCTTTACGGTTAGGCTTATGCGTATTTCTTTTTGGCGGGTATTCCGCAGTTTCCATTCCTTTTTATACAAGCGCACGTATTCCCTTTTGGCTTCTTGGATAGCTTCTTCGGAGCCATCCAATACGCCTTTATCCAATAAAAATTTAAATAATTTTTTACTGTGGATTTTACGCATGGCCGTTACAATGTGATAAGCGGAACAGTTTGCCAGGGTAACTTCGAGGTTATTTCAGGGGCAGGTAATTGACTATACTGCTTTAATTTTTTGTTTTCATAGAAGGGGTACATATTGGTGTATATTGCCTTAGTACCAACAAAAACCAGTGCCCTGTTTTGGCCCAATTCATAAACTTCCTGCGGGGTTAATAATTCCCTAATTCGCTTTGTTTTTTTACCTGTTTCTTCATCTTCAATTTCCACTTCCCTTTTCCCTAAGCGACTGGAAATACTCTGACAGGTTTGCATATCCTGCCCCGGAAAATAAACACGCGAGTACATATTTTGTAGTATGGCGGTTGCCTGATTCTCCCCATAGACATGCTTAATCTGGTGTTCACTTTGCACCACCAAAAAACAATTCGCTTTAAATTTCCGTAGATTACTAACCGCCAGTTGTATGGACGGAATGTATAAACTGGAAAATTCATCAATGAGAAAGTAAGTGTGTAGGTCGTCTTCATGGGGTAGCTCCTCCATTAATTCTGCGAAAAACTGCTCAAAAAATATAGAGGTTATAACAGAATAAAATGGCAGTGATAACGTACTGTTTTGAATATAGAGGGCGGTTTTTTGTTTTCTGAATGCTTTAAAATCTATACTGTCAAACGAGGTTAACAACTGGATATTGGGTGAGTTCCACAGGTTTAATGCGCTCCGGCAGGTGGCCACAATGGAGCTAATCACCTTTTGGTCGTAGCTTAAAAAGTTTTTGTATTCCTGAATAATGAAACGGTCGCCGCTTTTGGCAACCAAATTATCCAAAGACCCTGACGAATAATTATCCAGTAAATATTTTACGTTGGTTAAATTCCTTAGTTCCTGCTTTTGCTCTTTTAATACAAGTAATACTAACATTGTCAAAAAAGCCGATGCCTGTAAATTCCAAAAATTATCAGAGCCATTGCCACTGCCGAGGGTGTTTCGGATGAGCAAGTTACTTACCTTTTGAGCATCGGTAATACCGCGAACACGCGAAATTGGATTATACCCATCGCTTACTTGCGGTTTATCGTAATTTAATATTTTAATTCCAAAATTATGGAAGTGATGGAAACCGAGTGTATTTTTTGCCAGTTCCAGTGAACTATCGTGAATGATAACGGAGTGGTCAACCATGTTGTACAATGTGGGTTGCAACACACAACTGGTTTTGCCGTAGCCGCTCCCACCGATGGCAATCCCCCCTTGCAGGGCGGTATGTGCCGAAGTACAGTACTTGCCCCCGAGACAAAAGCCGTCTCCGTCTTGGCTCAACACTTCTTTCACAGGAGCTAAGGCCGCTTGGTACTGGTTATTAAGTTCGGGTTCGGGAGGTTCTGGCTTCCATCCGGTAATCAAGCTGTACAGAAATTTAGCAAGTTCCCACAATAGCGTGAGGATGATAGAGATAATCTCATATAGTAGTTTTAAGAAGTCTTCGAATTTCATAATTGATATTATTTAGAAAGTGAATGTTTTAGAGAATAATTGTCAATGAACGTTCAGGTAGATATAGCCTGCAATAGCAAAAAGCAGGATAATTGTTTCCGTTGCGATACCTGTATTGGTTGTTACTTTTTGAGTGCTGTAGGTTTTTGTCGTACTGTCTTTGATGATGCCGATTAACAGGTGTTTCCCCATAAATAAACGGGATTTAAACACCCATGCAAGAGGGCTTTTCATGTATTAAATAGAGTTAGAACTGTAATTGCCGAAACGTTGGAGATTTTACCGGGATGCCGGATTGCTTGCGGTATCATAACACGCCGTCAGCATACCGCAACCTACGGAGTGACTTCCACTGTTACATTCGAGCGGGCAAAGTAGTCTTTAAGCACGCCAATCATAAACGCAAACACAGCCTCCTGTGAAAGCGGCGGGTTATGGGTAATTATAATTCGGAGCGGTTTTGTAAATTTTGGCAACGGATAGGCTGTTTGCAATATCTCAACTACCTGTGGGTGATGACTTGTGAGGGAGTTTATATCAGCATACGAAGAAAATAACCCCGTGAATTCCATCATATCCGTTTGCGCAACTATCACCCCTTCACTGCATAAAGAACAAGCTACAAACTCCCGTACCACCTGCGAGAGTTTATAAAAAATACGTGAGCTGTCTTTTAATGCGTTACTTACAGAAGGTATAGCATCCATCAAAGAATCTATCCCTCGCTCAAACAAAGCTACCGCACCGGGCCTTTTTGTAGCATTAGAGGTGAGGGCTGATACGCTTTCAAGTGAATACGTGCACATAGACGAAAACTGTTTGGCAGTTATTGTTACTATGCGCACTTCCACGCCGCGGTCGTGGTCTTCATGCAGGCCGGAGAGTTTTAGTACATCCCTACCTGTTACGTGCAACGTATCGTAGGCGGTTTGGTCATACAGTATCCCTACAAATCGTGTCGGTTTGGGTTCATTTAGGGAACAGGAAGAAAGCCCGATAAGAGCAGTAAGCCCTATTATTTTAAAGCCAATAGACGTACGGGTATTGGTAAACCTATCCTGCGAAGCCGAAGTAGCTTTCAACGGCTGTTTGCCTTTTACGATAAAATCAAGATTGGGTTCTTCATCAGCCATCCAATCGGGAAAACCGTAACGTGCATGGGTGCGGTAGGCTTCGCGGAAAGCTGCCACCACCTGGCTATACAGGCGGGCGATTTGTTCTTCCATTAAAACGGCCACAGCATCGGCATTAATAAGCAGGTCGGCTTCTTCCTGTTTGGCTGCGATTTGGTTGTTAATGTGATTGATGGTGTGGGTCAGTTTTTTTATTTTCCTTTTTTCCAGATGGCGCGCCCAGGCTTCCTTCAAATCATTAAGTACAGGTAGCAACAACAGCTTGGCCATCAGGTGTAACACCACGTAGCTGAGTAAATTGAACCCGTAATAAAACAGGTAGGCTGACCCATCTTGTTCTTGCCCAGTCGCCTCATCAAAACTTCTTCGTGCATAAATAAGCAAAACGAAAATTAGTGATACAAATAAGAAGCTTCCCCATTCTATAAGTCTTCGCCACCTAACCGATGAGGCACGCTGTGCAAGGATGCAGGAAAGCGCGGGCAGAAGTAGCAACGAGACACATACCCCTATGGAAAGTAATAGAGCAGAAAGCAGGTTTGTAGTAAACAGTTGTAAAGCACTTGAAAGTATCGTTACGTCTCCAGTGGCGATAACCACTGCCGTCAGTACAAACAGGAAAGACCGCAACAGTACACCCGACAAAGATGCATAGCCGTTTAGGTTGGCCTGATGTAGTGCCCGTTCCCGTTCGTATTCATCGCGGAGTGTTTTTAAGTCCTCTATTTGTGCCTGTACTTGGGATAACGTAAAAACTGTAAAAGAAAAGAGGAGCTGGTAGCAGTTTACCAATAACGAATTGAACGCCGCCGCGATACTGCCGATGCCATCGGCAAGGGTTCTTTTTCCGGTATCGGTGAACAATGCTTCTCTTGCTGCTGCGGCTCTTGCTGTGAGCAATTCCTTTTGAAAGGTGGCTGCGATGAGCTTCTGGGCAGCTTGCTTAGATTTTTGAAAGAGCTTTTTCATAGATGTATTTTATTAATGGTTTATCGTTCGATTTCTAGGTCTTGGGATGCACCCCGTGCCCTGACTTCTTTTAGCTCGTCAAGGACTGCGCGGTTAAACTCAAGTCTTTCCCGCCCTTCAAGCAGAGTGTGCGGGTCAATCTGCTGTTCTTCTTCAATTTGCTCGTTTAAAGTTTCAATGGTTTGAAGGAGCATTTCAGTCTTCTTCACTAACAGTTCTAATTCACGGGACTGCTCAGGTGTGCCCATATGTCCTTCGCTGCTGTGGATTTCCATGAGCAATTCGTCAACTCTAAGGGCTGCCATGTCATATTCTTCTGTTAATTTTTGTACCTGCTGTGCGGTTTCGTTTTTCATATTGGTTTGTATTAGCGGGTTAATTCATAGTCTTTTTCTATTGATTGGCTTCGGTCACGAGCTTCCTGAATTTCTTTTAGGGCAAGCTCAGTGCGCCTTTCTTCTTCAAGCTGGTCAAGCAGCCGGACAAAATCGAATTCGTTATCTTCTATATCGGGTGTGTAGCTTGGGATATTTTTTGCAGGACTAAATCCATCACGCTGCATTTCTAATACTTTTATATTCTTTTTTGCATCGCGCTCTTGTTGTTCCAGTTGCAAAATGCGTTCGCGAGCTTCTTTTGTCAAAAAGCCGTTTTCATCGATGTTATAGGTGTACTCGGTTTGGATTTCGTGGCGGATGGTTTCGAGGGATTCGTACAAGTACGCCAGTGTGTTTTGGGTTAGCTCCCGGTGGAGTAGTTCGGTGTTTGTTGTGGTTTTCATAAAATTTGATTTATAAAGTGATTGTTTAGAAAATGGAAATCGGTTTACCGGATTGAGGGCGTATTCATTCAACAGGTAAGAATGAATATCTTTGCCGTAATGGAGATTGAGAAAATCATCGGGCAAAACATTGAGCGCATACGCAAATCGCAGGGGTTAACCCAAAAGATGTTATGTGAAAAAGCGGACTTAATGCAAGCCAGGCTCTCCGAACTTGAGAACGGCAAAACACCGCCGAATGTGAAAACACTTGAAAAAGTGGCGGTTGCCTTGGCTATTCCCCTTGCCGAACTTTTTAGAGATACGACAAAGGCAAATCAATCTTTATTAGATAAGTTACAGGCCATTGAAGCTTTGCCGAAAGAAAAACGCAAAAGCCTGTTAATGACCATTGATGTGTTTTTGAAGGAACACAGCGACCTTAAAAGAGGTAGAAAGAAACGGTAGTTGCTTATTTATTTTTTTTGAGCCAATATCCAATACCCAACACCAAAGCTGAGGCAGCTATACTCAGGCACGGAGAGAGAAAAATCAGGTTGCCATCACCAATTATTTTTCCATAGATGGCAGCACCCCAACCGCATAAAAAGCCAAGTATTACCGAGTATTTTGCAAATGAAGACAAAGTTTTAAGCTTATTTTCATTTAATAGTAATGCAAATAAAATTGGCGGGAATAAGGACAGTGAGCCACCATAAATGGCAAACACCAAATCTGCAATACTGAAATCAAAATATTTTAGACCTTCTACAAGAAAAACCGCCAATAACGCCGATACAACCAACAGTATTCTTGACTTAATCAACTCTTGTTTAGAATCGGCCCTTTCAATTACAGTTTTGTTTTTGAATTTAGAAAATACATCCTCAGATAATGTATGGGACACTACTAATAAATTTGTTGAGGCAGTTGATAACATTGCGCCGAAAAGTCCTAGTACTACTATGAACAATATAATTTTCCCAATTATGGTGGTTGAAAGTACAGTAAGAAGTTCCATTAAAAGAGACTGGTTACTGGCAGGAGTTACAATTAAATAGGCAAAGCAAGCTAATAACGAAATCAAGCTCCACGAAAAGAAAATTTCCCAAATACTTTTTTTGACACCTTCAGTAACCGTTTCAGGATTTTGGGCTCCGCTAATGCGCTGCCATACAGACATATTAGCGATGTGTGTAGGAATGTTCATTATTGCAATACCAAAAAGAAAATAAACAAGACCCGGTCGGTAAGACAAGTCAAAAACCCCTTTCGGGGCTTTTGCAAATTCAGCAGACATATCGGGGACTTGTATGAGGTGGTAAATGTAATACCCGCCCAATGATATTATAAGGAACCAGATAAAGACCATTTGCCATTGGTCGGTTTTAATAACAGCCCTGAAACCGCCAATCATTGTATAAGCAAAGCCCACTAAGGATAAAAAAATAACAGTAGTCCATTCGGGTATTTGGGGAACAAGGCCCGCGAGAAATTTTGAGCCCACAATTAACTCAGTGGCATAAATAAGCAAAAAACCCAAGCTGGTACACAATGATGCAATAAAGGCCATTGACGGAGAATTGTATTCTCTGCCAAGAAACTCATGCATTGTTGGCCGGTGGTCAAATTTATTGAGCTTTTCCCATATACGGTTAATAAATAATTGGAGCAGCAGCATTCCTATTGCCGTTGTAACAGCCGTCCATAAGAGGTATAAACCAAAATATCCTGCTAACTCAAAATATGCTAAAACAATAGTAGCGAGGCTGACGGTCGTTGCGACTGTACTTTTACTAAATTCATTAGAGGTTTCGACCCGTGCGTTTCGGTTACCAAGTATAGGGAATAAATCACCCAAAGATTTGTTGTTCTTGCCAAGAACAAGCCCAATTCCTATATAAAAAATTGAGGAAAGGAGAATTGCTACCAGTACTATTGTTGTCATTTTTTTATTTTTAAATCAACAAAAAATCCGTTACTTAAGTGAAGATTAATATCTTGATATCTACCATTACCTAAAAGTTTTAGAATTTGCAACTGTGTACCCGGATAAAGCTGTACCACATAACCTAAATTTACAGCAACTCCAAAATACGCCATCTCCTCTAAGATATAATCACACGATAATTTAATGGCCTCCTCATGACGAACTTTAAGTTCAAGTCCTTTCTCTTTTTGCCGAAATAAAAATTCCTCAGCAGATTTTTCAATTACTCTGGCAAAACTTGAATTAGTACTATACGCCTGATAAACTTTTGTTAATTCATCTTTAGTTCCCTTCTCGTTAGCTATATCTTGCCATCTATATATTCTAAACTTACAGTCTGTCAATGAAGACACTATTGTCAAGAAATTTTTACTAAGTTCATTTCCTAATTTTAAACCTGTTTCTATCCCTTCTTCTTCACTATTATTATTAAATATTTTAACATTGTGCCTGTGTAATTTATCGGCAATTACGATAGCGCATTCACTAAATCTTGAATTTATCCAAGATAATAGTGCCGTTAGTTTTTCGTTATCCCAATAATTAACATTATTTATACTTACCCCTAAACAAGCACTATACTCATAGATTTCCTTTCGCTTATCTTCAGGAACAACATCATATATTCTCACTTTATATTTACTTGTTGCCATTGTTTGTTTCAGAAATCGAGGCCCATAAAGAATTTAAACTCTCCAATTTGTTTATTGATTCATTATATGTTAAACTTATTCCTTCCACAAGTTGCTTGGTTTTGTCATCCATTACCGCCAAAAATCCTATACTTTGCTTATTTTTCATTGTGAATATCCAAATAGCATCGTAAGTTTTTTTTCCTGGTTCATCTGGGTCGTAACTATTACCTGTGAGAACGTCGTTTATCTGTTCAGTGTTATTTTTCAAGTATGGGTCAGGGAGTGTTTCAAACTTAACTTTAGCCACTTTGTCATCAAACTCTTTCAATAGAGTTATTTCGTTACTGTCATTTAATGATTTATGCAGGTTTTTTTTAAAATCAGAGTAAAGCTTTGATTTTGGGAGGTTTGTAACACACATGAATTTAGCAATTTCAAAATCCTTCCATAGGTGTTTGTATTTATACCGTTTTAGATTCTCCCAACTGACGACATTTTCAGCATTTTTAATGAGACAAATCATTTCAACAAAATTATCCTGATTGCGCTCTTCCCATTGCCATAACCCCTTAAACCCTATTCTCACAGGTAAGCGCATTAGGCTTTCTTTAGTATCACTTAAAAAGTCAAAATATATAGTAGGAACGTCGCTCAAGAAATTTTCACTTATCGAGCTTTGTATTTCACTAGATGATTTATTAAACGAGTGGTAATTGGTGAGATATTCCCATACTTGTTTTTCAGTTTTTGTTTCATGGATTAAAGTATCCATTTCCGCATCTCCTTGAAGGCTTTTTTCAATAATTAATTGAAAAAGACTAAGTAATGCGCTGAGTTTTAAATCTGCCTGCTCTTTAATGGTTTTTATATAAAAGATATATTTTTCCTCAGTCGTAATGTTATTTTCATCCGCTTTTACCAAAGATTCAATATAAGAAAGGGTAGTCAAAAATATTGATAATGCTTCATAGCTGATTTTACGGTTGCTGGTACTTCTTTGAAAAGCTTCAATGATTTTTAAACTGTGGAAAGGCGATAAATTATTTATCCCCGCTTCAACAGACCGATAGTAGGTTGTACCAAGATTAAGTACCCTAGCAAATTCATCTGCATTTGAAATTGCCAAAAGGTCTCTGGTTTTTTTCAGAGCAAGCCCAAAGGATACAGTCATGGGATTTTTAAAATTTGCCATTTCTTATAATTTAGTACAAATTTGATAAAAATTTATGATACATACAATAAAAAACTATTTAGTTGATTTTTGTACTATTCTATTGATTGTTAAAGTTTACCTCTTATCTTTGTATTGCTCTTTGAAACAAAAAAGCCGCTTGGTAAGCGGCGTAAAGTATAAAGAAACTTGTGAGGAGGGGGCACTGAAGCAATTGCAACGCACCTGTTTAAAGGGCGTTAACCCCTGGATGTTGATTGCAGACGGGCACAGTGTCAGGTGAAATCTTATCGGGCTTGCTAAAGATAAGTGCCCCAAACCTCTTTAAGTTCTGAGTACAATATAACAAATTGCAGACCACAATCAAATGTGGAAATCTGAGTGACGCGTATAAGCATACTATCTTATATAAAGGCACAAAAGCTGCCGCCGTCAAATCCTATGATTTCTCAATCAATACTATTATGAATACTACATCTACTCCCCATCCAGATGAAAAACCTGAACCTGACCCTGTAAACTTTTACCGGGTTGCCAGTGAAAGGCATTTGAACCTTGAACGTCCTACTGGTCTCTTTACCGTCTCTAAAAATGTAAGGCAAGTGCCAAACTCTAAGTTCACCAGCACCAACGCTCTTATTGCAAAAGCCACTGAAATGGTGAAAACCTTTGAAGACCTATCAGAACGCCACAACGAACCCTACCGTGTGGCAGGGCCTGCAAATGCTGTAAAAGAATTCATCAGTGAATTAGAATTGCACATCGCTTATCACAACGGCGAGGAACCCGGGGCAACCCACCTGCAAGAACTGCACGCCCGGTACACTAAATGCCTTGAACGCTTTGAATGCATTGATGGCATGGAAAACTACCTGTAATTTTATTTGAATATTTTAAATAGCAAATATTCTCTATAGAGAATATTTACTATTTTTGCTTTTACCTTTTTATGGAAACACTTTTACCCGATTCAGAAGAAAATCCTTATCACACTAGTAAACTTTTGAAGGAGCTATTGCCTCACTTTAGGAAGGCACTCAGTGGTTTTCATAAAGTGCGGGAGGAAGTATTGCATACCTGTCGCATCCACGTTTTGGCTATTAAAGACATAGGCTACAACAACGGAAAAGCCCATCACAGCAAAGACGATGAGTACGCTTTAGAACTTAAAGCCGCCAGACTACTTCGGGTGATGAACAGCGGCTACCGCTGGTTTGGTAAAAAGCAGTTGGTGCTACCACTGTACGATACAGACCACAACCCTGTAAACCTGATGGCTCTTAAAGTAACCGAAACAGGGCTTGCCATTGATACCTTGTTAAATAAGGTACAGGGAACCTATCCCGCAGTTAACCCACACGCCAAAACCTTGCACCTATTCGGTGAGCTTACCGCTTGCCTTGCTTTCATCGCAGACGGAAAGATAAACCTTGATACCGCTTGTATGTTTGCCATCGGCGCAAAGCTCAATCCCCTGCAAATCGGTATAGCAAAACCGTTTTATCAAAACGGCAGCCTGGTATTTGATGAAAGCATTTCAATGGTGCAGAAAGAAATCATTATTAATGCGTTAGGGACTGTTGATGAAAAGCAAGAAGCCCCCGCACTTGCAGAAGAAGAAACAGAGCAAAGAACCCTTTATATAGTACACCCCCATAAACTCACACTGGAGGCGAGCTTTGGCGGAGAGTGGCAGGTGGTCGGTAATCTCGACAAAGACCTGGCTACCCTGAAAGTAACCCTGTTTTACCAAAACGCCCACCTTAAAAAATTCAGAGGCAAACTCGACCTGTTTGATACGGCGCAGGTGCAAAAATATAGTGAGGGGTTAAGCAGTCAAGAGTTTATACCAGAAGAATTAATCGCCCTTGACCTTGTAGACCTTACTGCACTGCTTGAAGCCCACCGCGAAAAGCAGTTTGAAGATTATAGACCCGAAGGCAACAGGGCTAAAGAAGAAATTACCCCAGAACGGCAATCCCATGCTGTTGAAGTCTTGCAAAAAAACAACCTGCTTGAAACCATCAACACCTTGTTAGAGAAAAGCGGTATTGTAGGCGAAGAAAACACACGCCTTGCATTGTTTTTAATCGCCCTGTCCTACAAAATGCCTGAGCCGTTGCATGCTGTTATTGTATCGGTAAGTGGGAGTGGCAAAAGCCATTTAATTAACGGTATTGCTGCCTGTATGCCCACAGATGATATTTTACAAATCACCCGAGCCAGCGCTAAATCCTTCTTTCATTTTGACGAGCAACAACTGGTAAACAAAATAATGGTGATACAGGACATGGACGGGATGCCGCGCGAAGCATTGTATGCCTTACGGGAACTTATCAGCTTTAAAAAGCTGTATTCTTCCCTATCGAAAAAAGACAAATTCGGCAACGTCAGGGCAGAAGTAAAACTGGTACAGGGGCACTTTTCCAGTTTGGCAGCCACTACCAACCCAACCATTTACTTCGATAACGCTTCCCGTTCCTTGCTTTTCAGTGTGGATGAAAGCCCGGAGCAGACCGAACGCATCAATGCCTATTTAGCCAAACTATCAGCAGGAAAAATAGACAAAGAAGAACAATACCTTGCCCGGCAACAAATCCGTGACATCGTTCGGATGTTGCAGGCCCGTGAAGTCATTAACCCATACGCCGAATATATTACCCTACCCAAAGAGTTGAAAGACCAGCGCAGGCTGGCGCCGATGTTTAACTCCTTCATCGGGTTAGTGGCGAACGTGAACCAGTACCAACGAAAAAGCGATGATAAAAACCGCATCATTGCTGAAATAGACGACATACAGCTTGCCGTCAGGATATTTTTTGATGCCATTGTATTAAAGGCCGATGATTTTGATAATTCCCTGCGCCAGTTTTATGAACGTTTAAAAACCTACCTGAAAGAAAAACAAGGTGGACAGCAGGCAGCTTTTACCCAGCGGGAAATCCGCTTGGCTTTTGGATTATCCAAAGCCCACGTTTCGCGCTTCTTGTTTGAGTTGCGTAGCCTTGAATACATCACCGTTACAGGCGGTTATAAGAACAAACAATACTTCTATTACCTCACTAATACAGACGACTATCAACAATTACGGGAAAGCATCAAATCTAACCTGTATGCACAGATTGAGGTCCTCAGAACACCGCCGCGAGACGCTAACTCTTTTGACCCCAAAGAGTCGGAGGCGTAGCGTCCCGTGTTTTTAAAAATATATACGCCAATTACTCAAACCCGGTACACCACATGGCACACTTTACAATAGAAAATCCCCAGTATAAAAAACACCTTGCTGATTTTTTGGTGATGATTGATGCGAAGAATTTAAGCGGTGGGCAAGCCCGTGCGTATAAATCCGCCCTGCTTGAATTCCTCTCATGGTTGGAAACAAACCAAGTAGAACAGGTACAGGATATATTGCCCCGCCATGTAAACCTGTATGCAGGGTATTTAGAAACCCGCCCCAATAGGCGACGGGAGGGAGGACTGAGCCAAAGCAGTATTGTAGGCACACACTTTTTAGCCATCCGCAGCTTCTTTGAATTTTTATTGGAAACAGGTGCGCTTGATGCCATTGTCCTGCTTCCTAAAAAACTGCGGGCGAAATACCAGCCCCGCCAAATAGCAACCGAAGAAGAAATAAAAAAGATATACGCAGTCTGCGAAACGTATCGCGACCGTTCCCTTCTATCCTGTGCTTATGGTGCAGGTTTACGCCGCACAGAAATACATTGGCTGGATATGTACGATGTGCAGTTATCCAAAGCACGGCTTTCCGTGCGGGAAGGTAAAGGCAGAAAAACACGGAGTGTGGTATTGTGCGAAGCCGTTATACAGGACTTTAAAACCTACCTCAATACAGAACGCACCCGCTATGTGGAGAACGGCAAAATACCTACCCATGCGTTTTTAGTAAACGACAGAGGTAAACGAATGACAGGCGACCACATGAACGAACGCTTAAAAGAACTGATAGAAAAAACAGGTAGCGAGGAACTGATTAAAAAAGAGTTGTCCCTGCACAGCTTGCGGGCAAGCATCAGCACGCACTTGGTAGATAGAGGGGCAGATATAGATTTTGTGCAAAGTTTCTTAGGACATTCCAATATTGATAGTTCTCATATATACATCCAACGTAGGAAACAAAAGCTACTCATACAATCCCAAAAATAAACCCTATGACCGACATACAACTCGAACAACTTTTGCATACGTTACGGCAGTATTTACTGGCCTTTCATACCCCAAAAACCGCAGACGGTTATTTGTTTGACCTCAACCACTTTTTGCGTACCAATCCCAATGCAGAACAATACAAGTACCAGGATATTGTACGTTACTTGTCTTCTATAAAGCGCAATTACACGCGTGAAGACGGCAGGGTGAGTAATTCTGTGAACCGTAAACTCGCTTCGCTCAAACGGTATTACGATTATCTCTATGAGACAGGGGTACGCACCGACCACCCGTGTAAAGGGATAGTAATAAAGGGCACACGGGCAAAAGGTGTAAACTTCAATGTATTGTTTACTCCCGAAGAATTACACTCGTTGCTTGATGCACGGGAGAATAGGTACACCCATTTGGAACTACGCAACAAGGCCATACTTTCCCTGTTGATATATCAAGCCCCTGCCAGTGATGAATTATGCCGGATGAAGGTAGCACATATTAACTTTGATAACGGCACGGTATATTTTCCGGCAGGCCGTAAAACCGCATCGCGCAGATTACCGCTTACCCCTATGCAGGCTACTTTATTGTATCGGTATATCCACGAAGAACGCCCGCACCTGTTACAGCTTTTACAAAGCGACACGTTGTTTATTACTATTCGCGGGCAGGTTGAAACGCCGGACGGTGTGCATGGTATGATAGAACCCTTAAAGGTATTGTTTCCTGATAAGGTATTATCCCCGCAGGAAATACGCAAAAGTGTTATTGCCAACTGGCTGAATGTATATAAGCACCCGTTGGATGAGGTGCAGCTAATGGCTGGCCATAAATACCCCAGCACTACAGTGAAATATAAGAGAACGGATGATGACCAAGCAAAGGAGATTATAGATAGGTTTCATCCGTTGGGTGATTGAATAATTTTAAAAAATTATTATTCTTCATCGCTATTTTCTTCGAGCTTTATATTGGTATTGGATAACTTATCTAATAATCCTTTATTGAAAGCGGCAACTTCAAATCGTTTAATATATTTTCCTAATGAGGCATAGGAAACATAGCCGCCACGCTCTATTAGTTTTACTGAACGGTTTGCGTCTAAATACCTCTCTATTGCTTCAAAGTTATCACCCGCTTCTGATTTATACAGGCCATACATAGTAAAGTGTAACTTCCCTCTATCACCTATACCGGATATAGTATGTTCACTGAATTTTATACCGAGGATAAAAATATCGTCCGTTTCTATACCATTATCCTTGCAAAGTTCATGGTAATTAGTGGCATCATGGAAATCCATAGCCACAAAACCTTTGAAATCATCGTATTGGGTTGATGCAATATCAGTAATATTCATAGAGTGTATTGAATTAATCTAATGCGAAAATAGTGGAAAAGTAATTGTTTATGAATAATAACTACTGAGTACTTTGCATAAAAAATATAATGACCGTTTATATATCAATTTATGCAGCAATAGTCGCCACAGCAGCATTAGCGTGGAATATTGTAACAGTAATAAGAAACAGACAAGGACGGGTTAAGATTTCTGTCAATTTAAATTATGCTTTTGATGCTTATGGAGGAACTGGTAAGATAACAGGACAACGAACAGTTATTGGAATAAAGTTAACCAATAAAAGTGAAAATAGCAGAACGGTTACGGAGCCTTATATTGAGTTCAAACAATCCATTGGAAATAAGGGGCGCTTTATGCAGTTTACCCCAATAGATATGATAGGGACTTACCCGAAAGAACTAAAGCGAGGTGATACGTTTTCTTATAGCGTTGATGTTATATCACTAATTGAAGATGTATTCCCGCATACAACAGATGAAAACGAGTTTAGATTTCTTATTAGAGATACTATGGATGTGATTTATAAATCAAATTATCTTTCTGTGAAAGACACTAAAGTAATGCATAAAGTTACATCCCACTAAATAGGTTGAGCATTCTCATTATCAACCATTTTTAAGGGGTCTTGTCGCGCATCGAATACTTGGGTAATGTAGATGTTATCCTCAATCCTGTAAATTATTTTATAGTTCCCTTCTACCAAAAATCTGCGGTCTAAGCCTATGCTTTTTAAAAATGGTTCTTCGGGGCCGGATAATGGGTATTCTTCGAGTAGAAAAACCCGGTCAACTATTGAGAGGACTATTTCATCCGTTTTATGTGGGGCTACTTCATCAAAGTATTCACGTACCCCTTCCATGTCAAGAAAAGCTTGGTCAGAGAAAAATACCTGCATACTATTTTTTAAGCAAGCGCTGTTTTACTTCATCAAGTGTGTGAACACGTCCGGCCTTAATATCTTCATCTGCCTGTTTTTCCCTTTTTAGTATATCTGCACGGGTTAACGGAGTGCGGCCAATATGACCGACAATTTCACCGTTCAGATACTCTTTCACCATAGCATAGACAGCTTTTAGAAAGTTCTCATCCTGAATGGTATCTATTGAGTTTTGTAGCGATTGTTTTAGTTCTATGGTAGTCATACTTTTATAAGGAGCAAAAACTTTACCGTTTACTGTACCTCAAATATACCACAACCCCACCAATTCATCAATGCCTATGCTCCCCAAGTTGAAAACATCTCTTTGACGGTGGCTTCATCAGGAATAAATATTTTTCCCTCTCCGTGTCTTAATCGATTAAAATAATAAGGGGTTTCAACAGAATCAGTATTTTGTGAGAGAAGCTGGGCGGCAATAAAAATGCTGATAATTACTGGAATACTGAATCGGGGGTATTTGATGGTTAAGAACAGTAAGCCTCCCAAAATAAGAGCCAAAACTATTTTTTGATTATCCGTAAAGGTAATATTTGCTACATGCTTTGATAGCTTATCAAAGTTTTGTCGTTGAAGGATGACTTTACTGTCCTCAAACCCTTTGGGGGTTATAAAACCATCATACAATCCGATAAAAATCTCAGCACTTAATGTGCTTCCGACCACTAAGGCTCTTGGTAACAATAAATTTGTATTTGCTATTAAATGATGATTTTCTGATTCCCTTCTGTCTTGTTCAGAGGTATCGGTCTGGTAAATATGCGATAAAACTTCTGACAAATGGTTATCGTTCTTTGTTGGATGCGTATGAAATTTAATAGGAAAGTAATAGGAGTCAATTACGCTTTTAAAGGTGCTTAGATATTCTAAATTATCAGGCAGATACGCATTGGTTTTTTTTCGGTTATCTGTTCTTTCTTTATCCTCAATGGCGTTTCTAATGAATGACACTTTATCTACAACAAATACTGTGGTTCCATCCTCTATTGTAGGCTTTGCCCAAAGAATACCCCCTAATTCTTCATTTGGTAAGTAACTATCTTTTAATTGCTGTATAATCTTGTCCCTGATTTTGAAAGAACAGGGAGTATTTAACACTAATAACTTCTTGCCTTTTACATCTATCTCTTTAAGAAACCCTTTTGAATGACTGTCTTGTATAAATTCAATGCTCATTTTTTGTTGGATATTAACTGATGTAGCAAGATATGTATTTCATAAGTTTTTATTACATTGCTTCAAAATGGGATGCCCAGCTATCAAATATAATTCTGTACAGCCGCAACTATTATTTGTGAAGGGCGGCTTATTTGAGGCTAAAAAACGCACGAAGTCGTATCGGTTCGGCTTTAATGGCCAAGAGAAGGATAATGAGGTTTCCGGTGCGGGTAATAGTAATACAGCAGAGTATTGGCAGTATGATACAAGGCTGGGTAGAAGGTGGAATGTTGACCCTAAATCTTCCATCGCCCCGGGCTGGAGTCCCTATCGGGCATTTTTTGATAATCCAATCTATTTTGTTGATCCAAATGGAGACTATGAAGAACCAAAGAATGGGTTTCAACGATTTTGGAACAGTGTTACAGGAAGGAGTAGGTATAACCGTTTTGCAGATTTTAAAGAAAAAGTAAGTTCTGCAGGTGGTAAGGTGTCAAATGTTAATTATGAAGGAGAAAAGATAACATTTTCGGTAAAGTATTCATACAGCGCGCCAAACCCAGATTATAACCCAAGTGACTTTCAAAATAATTTTGAAACACTTGATGTAATTGAAGAATATCTAGGGTTTATTTTTGAACAAGATCGTCGTGATGATGATTATGACCCTGATAAAGATTTTGAAAGTATTTACGAAAGTGGGTTAGCTAATGGAGATTATAACGTCTTTTCAGGTAAGTATGTAAATAAAGGGCCTGCAAGCGGGCGTATGGAACCAGTATACCCTGAGTTGTGGTTTGTGCCTATACCTCCTGTAACTAAAGGAGCACAGCTACTAGGGAATGTTATGGCAAAGGCATTAGGACGAAATATTGCTATGCCGAGTAGTAAAATATTAAGTTGGGGAAATAATGCAAAAGGACATCTAATAAAACATGCTGATGCTTTAGGATTTGGTGGCTATACGCCACAACAGCTTCAAATGATGTTACCTCAATTAAGGGGTGCTGCAAATAAGCTTTTAAATAGTGCTAACCCAGCCCTGACACGTGTTGGTCAATGGCATGGACATCAGAAAGCAATGATGTATATTAGTAATGGTAAGATGTTGGTTACAGAAGCCAATGGTACTTTTATTACATTGCTTAATAAAACATCAAATAACTGGTATAATCTTGCGAAACCAATAAAATAGTTTTATATGGAATTTAGAGAACTTCTTAGAAAAACAGTTAGCAGGTTATTTCTTGTTGTTTGGACACCGTGGGGAGAAGAAAAGGAAGCCGATATTGATATTTCATTTGGTTTTGTATTCAATGATGAACCAAGTAAATTATTTGTAATAAGCGTAGATAAAGATGAACTTTGGTTACCGCATATATTTCATCAGTCGTTACCTGAGAATAAATATTCTTGGAAAGATTTTTATCCTAAAATTAAAATGTGGATGAATTCTGAAGATGACAGTTGTATAATAGTAAATGAGTATTTTGATGTAACAGATTGTGAACTATTCAAAGAAATTGTAGAATCTGAAATTATAGGAATAGAGTTAATTGGGATAGAAGGTAATGATGCTCCGTTTGGTGTAAAAATCCATTTTAAAAATGATTATATTATTTCCACACCAATTTCAGATGGTAATACTGTGGAAACATCTCAATTTAACCAAAATGGTAATATTGAAGTATTTAAAAAGATAGGCAAAGTAGAATATACCGCTATCGGGTAGTGTTCCAATTATCACCTGAGCATAAAAAAGTTATGGAAGTCCCGGGCAGTGGTCAAAAATAGTTGGTGGCTTTTTAACTGTCTAAATTTCAAAAGACTATACTTCAACCATCCTTAAGTTTCATGAAATTTAAGGATGGTTTTTCATGTCTGTGCACGAGAAAGTTTCTTAAAACGGCTCTAAAGAAGGGTTATGACCCAAATCATCACCTGCGTACAAAAAAGTTATGGAAGTCCCGAGAAATCGGGAGCATATTGTTTTACTTTAAAAGAATGAATAAGTTGCAAACTTATTTTAGATACACTCACAAGTCGCTGTCGCACGGCCTGCGCTACAGAGTTGTGAGAGTGGGGGGAACACCTTTCAATCATATGCACTTGGAATATGAGAGAAATAGTTATGATATTTTCTTGAATAAAGTTAATTATAAAAGCCCTGCGGCTCATATTTTTAGAAAATAAATGAGTATAATATGAAAAAAAAAATAGGATATTCGTTTGACGACGAGCGAGTATGCAAATTTTGCTATGATTTAGATAATAAAAAAATTGAAGTTCATTTTGGGGGGCACTATGATCAGGTTAAGGATGAATACATAGATGCTCCTTGTATTTGGATTATTGAAGATTGGGAGTACGCAAAATGTATGCTTGGAGATGAGCAAAAGCGACATGACTTAAATAAGTATATAAGTATTTTCAGTTTAATTTTGTATATGAAATATAACGATAATAAGGAGTTGGAAATGCTTGTAAATACAGTAGACAGTAAATATATTACACTGTTTTTTAAGTCTCCCAAATTAAGTTTGATGGAAAAAAGAGACCTCCAGCATTGAGCGAACGGTCGTGTTCCAAATTATCACCTTTGTATAAAAAAGTTATAGAAGTCCCGAGAAATCGGGGCTTTTTGTTTAGCCAACAGTTACAGCTTCTTTAACGTTCAAATATCCCTCTCTCGCAAGTCTGTAGCTTGGCTTGTAGCGGAAGAGGGGTGCAAATAAGCTAAGTTTGTATCTTTGCAATGGTAACACGCTACACTCCCAAAGTGCAGACTTCTGACCTGTTTACGTATAGATATAATAAGGTAAAAAGAGTCCGGTATTTGATAAAATCCATAATAAATTAAGGATTTAGCCTCCGCATATTTCGCAATCTTCAAACGTCTTTAAAATTACTTTTAAAAATCCCTCAAGGGTAAAAAAAACCTGATTTTGAAGGGCGGTTGAGCCGTGATGAAAATAGTGTTAATTTTTTCAAATAGTAACCAGACTCGCTACAAAAGTAACACTATTTGATGACTTAACGGCAGTTTTAACTGGCCCATTAAGGCTGGTGCGGCACAATGGGGTATTAAAGTCTGTATCGCTAAGTCTTGCCCCATACAATCTATGTTATCTGCTTTTCCTTTTTACAGCTGAATATGGATTGACAAAACCTTCATACACACCTACAGAAAAGTGTTAAATAATTTGTCGGCCAGCTTCGCTGATTTTTTTAAAAAAGAAGGATACTTGAGCATGTCAATAAAGTGATGTTCACCAGACAAAAATGAGCAAGTTGAAACTAATACCAACTGCAAAACATATTATTTACAGAAAATGAGTTGACTCAAAATAGAGTCAACTCATTTGTAGGGTTAAATCAACAATTGTATTAGAGTAATGACGCTTGGACTTCAATAGGATCATCCTGATATTTACCCAGCAGTTTAACCAAAGCATCGTTATCACCATCGGGTCGTGTAAAAGTAACTTGTACTTTAAATCCGGCAGGGGCTGTAAAAGGAAGTGTAACATCAAACTCAGCATTTGCAGGATTAATGATTTTAAATGTTGGAGTTGCATAATTGTGTGAGTAATCGGTATCAATTCTCACAAAATCAATGGTGTTTGCTACCTCATCAGAGATGCCTGCCATTGTTTCGTTGTCATTACCCGTAGTAGTGTAGGTAAATTCAAACACGGGATGATTGGCAGTGCCAAAATACACATCCAGTTTTTTGCTGTTATCAGCAATGCTGTCGTAACCGGCTACAAGGTTAGCTGCCGATTGAGCTTCATAGTATTCAGCAGAGGGCAGTGCTTGTAATAATACCGTACGTTGCGCCTCGGTAAGGTTTTGGTAAATAAAAGAAGGTGATAGCGATTGCAATAGCTGTCTTCTTTGGGCATCTGATAAGTTTGCCATGTCTATTTCTTTTAATGGTGTACGATCGTTTGTTTTTAAGAAAATGTCAAATTCAAGTCCGCTTAGTCCGGTACCGCTGCCTGCATTGCGATTGCGGCCCATCCAAACCCATATACTGCCATCATACCAGCGGGTACGACGATATGAGCGGCTAACAAGCACTCCCTCGCTTGGCACGTCGTTACTTTTGAATGAAAGCCTTTGTGGTAAAGGGGTGTCAAGTCCGTAGCGCATAATACGGGTGCGGGGTTCAATGTATTCTAGTTCTTCCTCATCAACCAGCTTACTGTGCAGTATTCGAGGCACTTTTGAACGCCAGTATTCAGTTTTGGTATCGCTACCGGGCACATGTTTTGGGATTAAGGGTATCCAATGCTCGGGAGCTTGGTTCATGAGCTTGTAGTGTATTTTGGCTTTATCATAGGCTTCAAAATCAAACATGCCTTCTTCAGGACCTGGATCTTCAGTACTTGTAATGGGGTCGAGCATTGCTTGCAGATGCAAGTAGTCTGATAATTTAAGTGCAGCAACACTACCATCCATTGAGCCACCAATTTCGTTTGATATTCTTTTCTCTACTGCCCAAGCCATTGCCGCAGCGTCATCGCGCAACAGATTCACTTGTTCAATTGGTTCACTGGTGAGCAGTTTGGCTGATACGGGCGGGATAAACAGGTTATGCTCAAAATTATTGGGCGTGCCGCTTTCGTTCAGAGTAAAAATAGTCCAGAGTTCGTTATAGCCCGGTTGACTTTGTTCATATTCGCCACCAGCATATACGTAATCGCCAAACACATCTTTAACCACAATGCTTTTTACCTTGCTATAACTGCCTTTATCTACTTCAAAAGGCAGTATACTCCAATCGTTGCTATAGCCAAAAATAAAATCGTTCACTATCATGCTGAAAACATCTGTTTTATCAGGCTGTACTGCCGCATAGTTGTAATTGCCTTGTTGCACCTTATACCAGCGTTCAGGAGCAATGCCCGAAAAATTAACACTGGCTTGTACCCTTTGAGCTTTAAATTCAGTAATCACATTATCATCAATGGTTACACCCACAGGTTCAATCAATTCGTTGGTATCAGGATCGGCATCAAATTCATACCAGTTAAGCCTACCGCCAGAAAAGCGGTGCGTTTTTACCACTTTTTGTTCAGTACCGCTACCAACGGGGACAGGCATTGATAGTTTCGCCTCGTATTCCATCCTGCTGGCATCCCATGCTGATTCATCGGTTTCGGGTTGCGAGTATAGGCGATTATAAAACGTAATGAACTCCCCAATAGCGGTATTGATACCAGTTATGTCGCCAGATAGAAAATTGGTTGTTTCACTTTGTAAATAGGCTTCAAGGTCGGCGGCAGTTTTATTAGGGGTTGAACTGGTTAAATAATCATACAATTTATAACCGTCAATTGCTCTTGTTCCTGCCAGTAGCCGTACTTGTAGGGCTTCTGTATTACAAATTTGCTCAGGTGTTGTTGCTTCGTCAACAGGAAAATAAGTAATAAACAACGTTTCGTATTTGCCCTTCATACCGTGCAATGCCAACAACTTAAACCAATACCTGCCCATTTGAAGGCGTGTAGAAAGGTCTATTTCAATCTGTTCACGTTCTATAATGCACTCCATAGGAGCATCCTGGCTAATGGGTTGAACGTCGCCATACTTTGGGCCATATCGTGTGGCACGGGTATTTTGCACATGAGCCTGTGCCATCAGGGGGAAACCAGTGTCTTCGCCTTTAAACTCTCCCATCCTCCATTGTGTGCTTAGTGTCCATAACGGATCGTGCACAATGGCGGGTAAGGTATGTTCAAGGTCTTTTGAACGCAATTGTGCCTCTATTGCGGCCCAAATTACTGATGATCTATAGTCGTTTGCCATGTGTTTTTAATTTTGGGGGTTGATAGTAAAAGCCCTTTCAATGTCTGAAGTAATTGTTTTTTTATCTGGCTGATAAGGAGTCACAACAGCGCGCAGGATATGTCCGTATTCAGATTCTCCAAGTAATTTGGGGTCAACTGCACGTATTTTTGATAATTCAAGTGCCGAATTTACAGTGCCCAATAGGTGGTCGAAATTCCAGCCGTTACTGTCTACAACCGGCGATACCGCCAATAGGATGCAGTTAGGAGCTTTGGCCACCGGCTTATCATAGTTGAAAGCAAGTCCGGCTGTTTGTTTGGGATACGGGATAATCTCGTCCCATTCATCAGCCATAATACCTGTGCACCATCCGGCAAAATCAGAACCATCTACTTCTGAACTAAATGGCTGCACAACAACAGAAAGTTTGCTAGCTTCGTGATTAATAGCGTTGTGTGCCATTCCATACCACTTATCGTTTGCCATGTATGGTAATTGTAAGGGCTTAAATTCAGGCTCTTCACCCAGTAATATTTCAGTAAAGGTGTTTAGGTTATCAACTGTTGTGAGCTTTGTACGCACTTTTGAGATGCCCTGCATCCATTCTTCCATCGGTAGCGGGATATTTGCTGGCAGAATAAGGGGGGCTGCTGTGTAAGCGGCTGAAATTTCAGCAGGGTTGAACAGTTTAAATCTTGGAATAATCATAAACTGTTTGCCAAACAATAGCTGCACAACTTCTTTCAAAATGGTTGTTGCATCGGCTACAGGCATACTGCTTAATACGGGGGTTAATGCGTTGAATTTGTCAGTTGCTGGTGCAATACGCTTGCTTAAATCTTCCAGTACAGCATTCACTTGTGCCAGCCAGTTATTTTTAACGGTGTTGTTTGTCTCAATGGCATAATTGGGAGTTGCTGCAGGTATTCCAGCTTTAGCTGCCTGCAGCATTGTGTTTTGCAGTACCGTGTAGTCTTCAGCAAGGGCTTTATCTTCAGTAATTCTGGCTTTAATAAGCTCAAGCGTTGAGTAAATACTATTTAATGAAGCTAGTGCATTATTGAGGCGGCCATATAGTTCATTTACATCACAGCCATTGTCAATACCGTCTTTTAGCTCGTGTCCGAACATGAAGTCAAGAGCCGTAAGCGGACGGCTTTCGGTAACCAGTTTTGTTATGTGCCTTAGTGTGGGGAGGACATCATAAAATGTGTAGGCTCCTCCGGGCAAGCCTTGTTTGTTCTGGAAATCAACAAATATATCCGTTGTTTCTGGCAAGCTAAATTGTTTGCGGACATAGTACCTAATGAGCTGGCACAATGCTGTGCCATCATTGTTGTAGTCGTTTTCGGTGAGGTATAAGAGGTCAATAGGATGTAATCCCAAATCTTTAGAGGTTACTATATCTGTTGCGTATATATTTGACGGAGCTCCCGAAGCATTTAAATCAACCGGAGTATTTGTGTTTAATTGCAGGAATTGAACGGTACAGAAAATATTTTCTCCTTCAGGGAGTTTTGAGGCTATCCATTTGTTTAGGTACGGTTCGGCTTTGGCACGCAAGGTGAGCGAAGATGGCCATCCTGTAATGTTGTTTACATCATTATTATCAAAAGTAAGGGCGTAGCGTTGTTGTAATGCTGCTCCTGTGTCTTCACCTTCGACAATATCCATACGTTTTGGAAAATCTTCACCCTTTTGTACCAAGTTGGCAATTGCACTGCTTGCATCAAAATTCTCAAGTAAGAGTTGGTATGAAGCTTCGGCCATGCACAAATCACCCAGTGCATCAATAGATTCGGTCATCAGGTCAAGCGAGGTTTCAATAGCTTCAATTTGAGCTATTTCGACAGGGTCAGAAGTGCTTGGCGCTGGTAAGCTTCCGATAATTTGATATGGGTATTCAGAATCGGCATCCATGCGAGTACGTTTGTATAGCCTGAAACCGTTAATATTTACTTTTGCTTGTGATTTTTCAAGCGGTTGTCCTGATTCAGCAGATGTTACCGGATCAAACAGGAAGTTTGACCTGAAAATATCCAGCAGACCTTCTACAACATCAACCCCTTGTGAACTAATGCGTTCGCGTACATTTCGTTCAAATTCATTGCCTAGTATTACACCCAGTTCCTGTCCGTTTTTTAAGGCTTCGAAAATGTGCATCGCTTTACGAACGCGTTCTGAACTCAACCCTATGCGACGTGGATAGCCATAATCGCTACCCCATTCGTTATCTTTTACCGAGTCGTAGCCGCTTTTTAGCAGTGCTGCAGCCGAAGCTTGGTTCATGCTTGGGGCGAATATGTAGCCCAGTCTGCCTTCGGTATCTTCGACATCGCCGGTAATGCCGTCAACAGTGTTAGCAGGCAGGTAGGTCCTTTCTTTTACGGTTAGGTCTTCAACCCAGCCGTAGGCACCAAGATAAACACCTGGTTTATATGAAGATGATTGTGGGTCTTTGTAAGTATAGATGCGGCGGTTGGCCATACCTGTTTGCCATGCATCAAGACGGTATGAGCATAAATCAAGATGCTGACGCAAAAGCAAATCTACTTCAGCTGATGGTAAATTAGCCAGATATTCTAAATCAGCCCTCACTTTTGATATATCGGCAGTTGGACTGTTATCAAGGTTTTTTGCCATGCTAAGCGGCGGCATAATGGAGGTGTCGCTAAGCACTTTCCATTTACTAACGCCGGTTTTCATAATATCCAGCGTTGTGGGCATTGGGTGCGTTGTGCTTAAGTTACCAAAATCAAGAAACTCAGCATCTGTCCAGCCATTTTGCAAGGGAGGCAGCCCGTTTAGAGTATATACATCCATTGCTGCTCGCCAGTATTCTAATAGTAGCGCGTGGCGACCCAGCAGATATAGCAGGTTATTAGGTGGTGTATTAGGTGTAGCAAAAATTTCGTCGGTTAGTGTATCAAAATCAGCATTGGCAATCCAGTGAAGGTAGTTATCATTAATAGGGAGAATAGGATCAATCCACGATAGTTTTTGATTTTGCACCAGTCCTTGACGCATTTTTCCTTTGGCTTCGTTAAAAAACCTCAAACGCATCATTTTGGGGTAATCGTAAGGAATGTTTTTGCCTGAATTGCTAAAGTGCATTTCATTCCACAAATTCTGTATTTCTGTATACCTTTCGTCGTACCATAGCGATGCATCACTCATTGCATTTGAAAATGATTTGTGGTTCCACAAAAAGTCAAGCCCAATAGCAAACCTGTGATAATAACTCATGGATACGGGTTGTAGGCTGATAATATCAAACAGTCGCTGGTTTTTATTTAATCCTGAAGGCTCTGGCTTGCTGGCATATTCAACACCGTTAATGTTATTTCGCCAGGCAGTTTTAAAAGTGTTTGATGTTTGGGTAAGTTTGGTAAGGTAAACGCTATCAGGGTCTGTATTTTCCCATTGCCATGTATCATAATCGCTTATAGGTAATATGCCATAAATGTTATTGTGAATGCGAAGCGAAGGTATGGTTCCTGCACCGTTAACGTGATTCACAAAAAACTGACGGGTAAGGTCAAGTTCCTGTCTGGAAACTGTTTCATGCCATAGGTCTCCCAGGTAATAACCCATTGTAGATGCCCACAAAGCGTTGTTGGTGCGAATTGAGCCAAGGTGGGAGATAAGATTACTGTTTTTAACGTGATAGAATTTTTCAGGACTGATGCCAAGTAACTCAGCTATACGTTGGCCATCGGCCTTATCGGCATAAGCGGTTTGTTGGGAGAAAAGGGGGGGATTTAGTTCAGTCTCAAATGTTTTTTCAATATTTTCATCACGTACATAGCTAGCGTCTTTGCCTCCGCTATTGCCTACCTGATAGTTTTTACCCAGAACTTCAATTCCTGTTGAGGTGTAGTGCTTGGCATCTATAAACTCTCCTATTTTAGTGGCAGAGTTGGTGGCATCGGTTGTGTATCGTACGCCTATAGCTACAACTTTAAATATTCCATCTTCAATATCAGTATTGGTTAGACTGTTAATGCCAGTTAACACAATTTCTCCGGCCATCCCTTTATCCAAGGCATCATTAAACTCGCTCATCCATTCAATACCACCACCAAACTCAAGTTTTTCATCATCAGGGTTTGTGTCGTTTAGTTTCAGACTTTCGTCGTTAAATGGATCAATACCGCATTTCAGCCTGTCTTCAATCTGGTTAAAGAATTCTCCTGCAAGGTGGGTGTAATCGGCTTCGGGCGTGGCTTTGTAATACACATTTACCTGAAATTTATCAGGCATAATGCGTACTTCGGGCTGTTGAGTCCACCCTGATGTTTTTATATCGACCAAAGGAAATAGTGGGATAGGTGCTAAACCAATTTGGGTAATATTTGTAGGAGTTAATTTTTTTATAATCCAAGCAGCTCTTTGTGAACTAAAACGTTTGGCTACAAATGCCCACGCATCTTTCTGTGTTTGTGTGGTATTGCTTGCCCATACCTTCAACCAGTAATCCTTAGCTGTGCTTATTTCCCAAGGAGTAAGGCTTTCTTCGTGGGTATGCACCATCAAATCATCAGGGTACAAGCGTACACGTATTTTATACTTATCTGTTCCGCCATCGTCAAACTTTTTGAATTTGGTTTCAAGCCTTACAGGGAAAAGTGCGTGAGGAATACCATTATCATGGTTGGCAACCAACTCTGAAGGGTTACTATTATTTAAGTCAGCTAAATAAGTTTCCAGCAGACTGTTATTAGACTCTACCGATGAAGTGAAATCAGTAATGTCGTTAGTGATCTGTTGTTTTTCATTATCAAGTTCCAGCCTACGCGGGTCGAGAGCAGGGAGCTTTTTTCGGTCAAGAGCAAACAAATCTTCGTTGATAATTTTTCCCCGTTCATTTTTAAGAATAATGTTCTCCAACAGACTATCTCGGCCAATCCGGGCTAGTGTAATATTTTTCTGTAACTCAATAAAGTTTGATGCAGCACTTCCATATACGGTTACATTGATTTGAGAAGGGATATTATCTGTACTGCAAATTCCATTAGATTCGGTTACACGAACAGTGTAAGTATTTGAGCCGCTTAAGAAATTATTCCATTGGACGCATATGCAGTTAGTGCCTTGCCCTGCTACTATTGTTCCGCCTCCGGTCGGCAATCCCCAGACAAAATTATTGCCACTTGCAGGAGTTTTGTAAGCACAATAGGCATTGGATACCATTTGCAGGGGGCCGGTAACATTGGGGGCAGCGACAGGTACTATTTTTACTTCGTGGGTTAATGCCACAGTACCCGGATTTGTATAAGGGCTGCTTTCGATTAGTTTTACAGCGCCATATGTTTTCTCAGCTGTTGTATCCCATTTTACATTTACGGAAGGCGGGTTGGTTAGAGTATTTACAATAGAACCACCTGTTACTTCCCATACAAAATCATTTCCATGGTCAACGGCAGCATAATTACTAATACTTCCACTACACACTTCGTCATCACCTGTAATAACAGGGTTGGGTATAGCTTTTATAGTAATTGTTTTTGAATCAATCACAGGGTTGCTGTTGCAAACAAGGCATTCCTCTGCAAGCTCTACTTCGCCTAATGTTTGTGTAGTAACATTATTCCACTGCACTTCAATACGGTGTGTGTGTTGTCCTGAGAGAATGCTGCCTCCTACCACACTCCAGATAAAAGAGTTTCCTGTGTCATATACTTCATATGTTGCAATACTGGTAGCACCAACATTTAAAGGTCCTACAACTGCAGGCTCAGGTATTACAAATACATTTACTTCAAGCTCGGCTATTTGTGAAATTGACAGGGCATTTGTTTCAGTTACTTTTACTTTGCCTGTTGAGTTGGAAAGCATATTGTTCCACAAGATTGAAACTGAATGTGAGCCTTGTCCTGCAGTGATGGTTCCACCTTCTACTTCCCACAAAAAAGTACTCGCACTATCAAAAACCGAGTAAGTATGGGTTGTCATCTCGCACACCTCATCTTCACCTTGTATTTCAGGTACAGGAATGGGTGAGATAACTACATCAAAATCAGTAGTCACGGCACTGCAATAATTATTGCTTTCTTCCAGCGTGATAGTGCCATTGTGTTCAATAGTAACTACTTGCCATAATATCATAATTTCGGGCGTACCCTGTCCTGATATTAATTGGCCACTGCTGCTAACACTCCAAATGTATTCATTATCGGTACTGGCGGCTTTATAGGTTTCAATTTTGCCACCAATCACATTGGCCGGGCCTAAAATTTCAGGCTCGGGTTTTAACAGTAGGGAGATGTTTAGTTCAGCTTCTGTAAGAAAGGCGTCATTGGTTTGGCGTAGCATTACTTTGCCAGTGCCTTCGGTATTCCATTGTACTATAATTTCTCCGGGAGTTTCATTAATAATATCGCCTCCATCAACCGACCAGTACATAAAGTCAGAGTCAACATACGCCGAAGTATATTGTGTTGCAGGGCCATTTGCACAGGCCTGCAAGTTTCCGCTTATGACAGGTGCAGGAATTTCATAAACTCTCACAATACTAGTGAAACTATTATTGCTTGAGTCTTTAGCTATTACCCAGCATACCCCTGCAACACTATAATCAATGTTGGTGAGGCTTATACCTTGGGAATCTCCTGTGAAGCTTGCGTTTGAGGCACTAATATACCAGTCAAAAAGTTCGCTTGAATCTGTATCTGTTACGTTATAGTCATAAGCTGAGTTTATCGGAACTTGTTTGACTCCGTCAATCTGGCGTTCAACTACATACACAGGCACTGCAAGTGTTTCGCCTATAGATTCGCGAACGGCTATAACTGCTTTGGTTCCAACTGTTGTCCAATGTATTTTTACTTTATTTTTATATGTTTCCTCAATTTCACCGCCAATAACATACCAGCTGTATGTTTCGTCCGGAATATATGGTAACCAATAGGTGGCGATTTCGCCGTTATTACAAACCGGGGGGCCTACAACCTGATCGGCTTCAGCCCAAATGGGCTTAAAATTTTTTACTCCTGCGGTGTCTTCCGTCCATACAAGCCCAACGCCTATTGAGCTTAGTCCGGCAATAAACAAATCGTCTGTAACAGAGAATATTTGTGATACTGCTCCGTATGTATTCCAAGTATAATCTGCTCCTGAAGTTATTATACGAAATGGATAACTTTCTAGTTGCACACCTTGCGAAATGCCACTTATAAAGGAAGAGTCGGTTATTTGTATGTGTTTGAAAAGTACACCCATTGTAATATCTGTAATCATTACAACCACTTTGCCGGGGTTGTCCCATTGAATACATGCCGTATTACTGGTAATTGGGTGTACGGTGCCATTGCCGGTAATATTCCAAGGATATGGTGTATTAGGGGAGCCTGAGTGTTGAACACAATACCTGTTGGTATGGCTCACCTGAACTTCAGAAGGCCCCATAAATACGTTTGGTGCAGATACATATACGGGATGGCAATAGGATACACCAGTTCCTGTATCTTCAATGTATATTGCCGCTGGGCCATTATTTGTCCATGCAATTGCACTATTATCGGTTCCGGTGGTTATTATATTTGAGCCCCCGTTGAAAGTAAACCAGTTGAGGGGTGAGCCTGAACCTGTGTTGAGTTTTGCGATGCTTATATCGTTGTAGTTTACTATACCGCGTGTATCAATATCGTTGTATAGGTCAACATATACCTCAAGTTCATTAAAAGGCCCTCCGTTTACGGATACCATCACCTTTTGAGAGCCGGTTCCTCCCCACTGCACTATTATTCCATTTTCATTAATCGACGATATGACTGTGCCTGAGCCAATTATTTGCCAGTTATAATTGGAGCCGGGACTAAAGGGTATAGAGTAAGTGGAATATTCTGTCAGTTTTGCCTGACAAGGTCCGCTAATGAGTGAAGGAGGTAGTACATCAATATTCAGATTGACGGTGCCTCCCGGTTCGGTGGCCATAATAGAGCCTGTTCCGGGTGATAGCCATTGAACAACAATTGAATTTTTATCGTTTGGGGAGAGGATGACTCCATTAGGCGGCACCATCCAGTTGAAATTCCATCCCGGCACTTGTGGAAGCTCATAACAAACTACATCAAGTGCTTGTGTTTTATCGGGTCCTGCAATTATTGACATTTTTTTAAATACGTTTATGAATTAATAGAATTAAACATTAGCCAGCATTGTAGATGCGTGGAATGATAGTTTTACCGGCTTATCATACAGTATGTAAGCCATATCAGCTGAGTTATTACCCCAAAACAAGTCTGGGTTGCTGCTTGGACCGTCTTCTATAGGAAGGCCAACGGGTATATTATTCCCCGGTAGCCAGTTTGCTTGTTCAATCGGTATGTAGGTCATTTCATCGATAGCTTCAAGGCTTCCGGCTATATGACCCCAGTTAAGGTCTTCCCAGTTTTCCGGCTCATTACTGAACTCGCTTTCATCTGTTGGAATACTGAAGCCAAATCTAACTTCTCCACCACGCTCCTGAAATACAAAAAAGTATCCAGGCTCATTATCTTCAGGGTCTGCACTACCTTCTACTTGTTGGCGAGTAAGCGCAAAGCCAAACATTTTTACATCGGGTTTTGCATCGGCAAAAAATATCGGCCGTTTGGGTTTCACAGGGTTTTCCACAGTATCTTCTTTTAAAACCCTATATTTTTTATCTCCCACGGTTTTCCATTCGGCTTCCTGCGCATACAAATCAAGGTTGGGAAATTTACGTAGTAATTCGGCCCTTAGTACCAGTACTATGCTGGCGTCATCAGCAGGTAAGCGGGGGTTATTTTCACCTAATTCTTTATCCTCCCACGTATGTATATCCGTAATGTCTCTACGTTTATTACTTTCAGCCCCTGTCAAATATTCACCAGGGCGTGGCGGATACATGCTTGATTCAAAGAAAGAGCGGAAAAAGGTCGTACGTTGGTCGGTTGGATATTCGTCCCATAACAGCCTGCGGTTCAACTCGTGGTTAATACCCACCATATAGGCTTCAATAAATGGCCGATTCACTTCCATCAACGTCATACTATTATCTGCTATTTCAGATATGTTGGGGCAGAAGAATTCATCATAAAACTCAATCAGTGGTTTAATCATCGGCATATCAAATACCGGTGCAGTTTTTACAGGGTTGAACTCAAAATCTTCAACAGCTTGGCTTATAGGTTGATCGCCATTCACCTTGATTCTTGCATCGGCCAGTGCTTTAAGGTTTTTATAAGGCTGCAAAGCCTCTTTTGCAGTGATGGCAAGATCGATTACGTCTAATGGGTCGGGGGTATACTCAGTGTCATACAAGCTAATAGTTTCGTTAACCGCATTTAGCATGTCGTTCATCACTTTGGCGGTAATCCTAAAGTTTGAGTTGGGGTCATATGGGTAAGCGTTCCAATCATAATTGCCAGACGAGTATTCCATATGGGTGAGTACAAAATCAGTATCACTTATGGGATAAGTCATCATAATACCATACGAAACTGAAAGCTGACTACCGGGATAAGTATACGGCGGAACTGTTTTCACTGTTCCGTTACCCACCTGGGTAATTGTATTGTGGGGGTTGTTTTTGTGAAATCCCATTACACGCATTATGGTGCTACCTCTACGCGTTAGAGATCTGAATGCCGGATCTATGATTTTAACGGATGCACTACTACATTTTACACAGGCTTTAATACTTCTTTCAGTAGTCATCTGCACGTTGAAACTCTCACCCTCACCTCCGCCTATACCTCCTCCGCCTTCACCTACAACATTGTAAGGTGGTATAACTGCTTCAGCAGCACTTATATTGCCGATATTATAACCAGAGCCTGGTAATATCATCAATGTAACAATTTCAGGCATGGAGCCGGCATCGTAGATAATTGGGTGTGTGTATGGTGTACTGCCCGGCATATCGATAGTAAACCCGGTAACTTGACCCATGTATGTTTGCTCCACATTCAATGTGTAAGGGAGGGAGGGAGTATCTTGTGTAAAAATCCAATCCACATTAGCTGACGGTCCTGAACTTACAGGGTTGAAAGTTAGAAATGAAAACTCAACGGTAGGGGTTTCACCGCCGCCACCTTCATCACTTCCCGGTATTTCAGCCGTTGCAATTACATTTTCACCTATAAGATAAGGGGCTGAAGGTAGTATTTGCATGGTAACCATTTCGGTACTTGATAGCACGGCATAGGTTAATGTGACGATATGAGTTGGTGTACCCGGCATATAAATATCATGCACGATTGTTGCACCCAGGTGTGTTTGCTGTACCTTTAACATGTAAGGATTTGTAGGAGCACCTTGGTTAAACTGCCAATCAATATTTGCGGAACCTCCTGTTACAATAGGTGTAAAAGATGTAGTAACAAATTGAACGGTAGGCACCATTGGCGGGAGTGGGTTGGGTATATATTCAAATGGGGGGTCGTATGTTCCAGTGCATCCACAGTTATGTTTAATACGGTTGAGCACACGGCCAAATACTGATAAGAATTCATCGTCAGGCAGTTGCTGGGTATGTTTTTTGAAAAACCTATCAGCAACTAAATAGGCTGTTTGCAGCTTTCGCAATGTTTTGTTGGATTGTTGCAAGCCACCGCCACTTCTGAAAGCTGTTCCACTGCCAATACCTCCACCTAAACTTGTGCTTGCTCCGCCACCTGCTTTTCCGCCTGCCTGTCCCCAAGCTTTATCGAGATAAGACTGGCTGTTGTTACGTATCACTTCCTGACCTGCACCAACCATCAACCTAAAACGCGGGTCTTTATTCATCAGGTTTAACCATGGCCTGTTATTTAATTCATCAAGCCTACTAACACCTGCATACCACTGTCCATAAAAGGGGATAGTAAGAGTTGGGTCAGTAATAGTTCCGCTGGCAGTGTTTTGGAAGTCATCACCCAAGTTCACCAAGTCGGTATAAACTGTTTCGATTTCAATAGGCAATTCAGGTGTTAGCGGGAGAGGTTGTTTTAGTACCCCTTCCATATCCAGGTGGCCATCCCAGTCTTCCTGAGATTCAATAACGATATTATCGAGCCATCCATGATTGGGTCGGGTCATGTCCATTTTCATCTTACCCATATCCGGAGAAGGCACCGATGGGGTGATTTTTCTCGCAAGACTTTCAAAATCGCCATATTCGCCTGTGCTAAATCCCCAGCTATAATAGTATGGGAAGTAATCAGGATTGGTATTTGGACTAACAGGGTTGTGATACCAGCCAGGTTCTTGCTTACCTGCCAGTACTTCTTGGCCTAATGCAGCTTGTATCCCTCTTTTAAAAGTAGGTATTAAAAAGGCCCGATAGTTTTTATTCAGCTTCAGTTTACGTGGCGATATAATCCTTGATATTACTTTATCAGGAGAGTCTTGTATTAAATCCGCATAATCATTAATTATATTAGTAGTTTCGGATAGACCATCATCGGTAATATCACTGTTTACCTGTATGTGCGCCCATGCCCAAATTTCCTGTTCTGATGGAATTAACTTTGAAAGGTTTCCAGCGTTGTTTAATTTAAATCTCGAGGGTAAACCTTCGGCGGCAGGTTCGAGCAGGGTAAACTCTTCTTCTTCAAGGGTAACAAGGGTAAGCCATGGTCTTAAGCGTTTGGCATGTGTTCCGTTTTCTTCAGCTGGTGCAGGAGCAGCAGCAGTGTAACGCCATGGGAAATCGGGTGAATAAAATTCAATAAATGGGACAAATGTTGGACTAAAATTTGTATCGCCCGCTAGAGGCGCTTTTTTAACAATTACCTTTTCGTCTATCCCGGTAATTTCGCCAGGGCCTGCTAACATTATAGGCAGGTTGTGTTTAGGCGTATTTTCGTCACCATTCAGGTATATTCGAGCGGTATACTGAACAAGGGGGGAGCCGGTATCAGGTATACCCAATATGTCCTGTTCGGTTATTGTATTAGAGAATCCTTCTCTTATATACGAAATGAAATTATAATATGCTGAACTCATAGTTGTTTTTGCAATTAAATAGCCAACTCATAATCAGGTACTACCATGTAATCGCCTGCTTGTATTATATTATCGTTTATTAAATATTTTAATGCCTGTGCTGCTTCATTCTCTGTTCCATATTCTAGTTGGTTATATAGCTCAAATGTTTCTGTACTTACAATGATGAATTTCTCGCCTGTTACAGAGTAAGAATCGAATGGTGAAAATGCTACTGCAGCATCTGTAAATTGTGAAAGAGGGGATAAACTGGCTGAATTATTCCACAGACTATTATTAAAGCTTTCTTGCTTTTCCGGAACTACAACAGCAATATTATTCGCATCATTTTCTGTTGAATCAACGTAAATTTCTTGTAGTTTCAGGCTTTTTCGTCGGATGTAACTGAATTCGTAAGGGTTCACAAATGCATCAGGCAATTGTGTTGTTGCTCCTGATTTGTATAATTGGAACGAAGGAGCTTTGAGAAAGCCCTGTGCTTTTGCACTACTGTCGTTTGCATTGCTTAGTGTGAAGAATTCGCCGGGAGCAAACTGTTCTTTTAGGTCCTCAAGCACTAATGGAAAGTTAGTAGTTGAAGGGGTAATTTGGGCTACATCGGCAAGCCATAATTCTACTCTTGTAATTTCAAATTTATCTTTTCCATCAACTGGGTTTTGACGTTCAACCTTATGGTTGCCATATTTATCAATAGGTACGCCCAAAGGAACAGCCCGTTGATTAAACGTTAATATTGAACCGGGCAGATATATCAAATCTGAACTATCAACTTTACGGAAACTTACTAATGTGCTATCATGCTGTTCATACACCAGTTCCCAATTGTTCTTTTCTTTTATTGAATTCTCAAAAAGGTTATAGACATTTATTGCTGGGGGTTCTTCATCGGCTTTTCTTTCACCCCAGGTTTCGTTAAAGTCAATTTCAAAATCAATAAACAGTATCTCAAACTTACCAGTGCCTCTTGCATTCCAGTTATTGGGGCCACTAAGGTGAAGACTCACATCAACACCCATTAGTTTTTTGCCAAATGCTTTAGCCGCTACTGAAGCATGTAAATCCACTTCAAAGCTGAATTTTGGCTTGAAGTATACTAATGCATCAAACTGCACCAGTCCGCTAATTGAAAACTCTGAAAAACCTGCAAACAAATCAACCTTGGTGCCGAATTGTACAGTATTTGATGTAACGGCAAAATAAGTTTCTGACTTAATCCTGAAATTGCGGGTATCAATCAGTGTAATTGATAATCTTCGTACAGGATGCTTCACTTCCATTTCAGCCGGCACGGTGAAACTGGGATGGAAACCTCCCACGGAAATTAAAAATCCGCCTTTATCGCCCCAGAAAACACGAACCACCATATCGCCAGAGAGCGAGAACGTGAGTAGTGTGGAATCAAAGATGCTGGCATCGAATTTTATGAATTTTTTAGGAATATTAATTTCCCCAAAAAATGCGACCTGCAATTTTAGTAATGCTTCTTCAGCAGATGGGAGCAATGATTTGAGAATACCAGCAATCCCAATATTGAATGGGTTTATTTGGATAATTAGCGCCAGTTCAAGAGAAATAAGGGTAGGAGTTCCCCAACCTATTTCAGCCATAGGGCCGAAAACAAAACTACCCTCAGCGGTAGGGAAATAACTTTCAAGCTGGCTGATAATGGCAGGGGCATTTTTACTTGGTTCTGTTGGGAACATTACTTTGGACATGCTGCCATCCCTTACACCGGTTCGTATATTATCAGCATCCATTACCCTATGAAGGCCTAATATGCCACCTACTTTATTAAGTGTAAAGCCATAACCTAATTGTACGGCGGGGGTAAACTTCACACTAATAATTGCCAAAAAGCTAAAGCCTTTTTTTCCACTTGGCAGTTTTGTAACCAAAATACCAATTGCTGCCAGTGATAACTCAGTGAATGCTAAATCAAGTGCACCTGAATAACGGCCATTTTCTGAATCGAAATCTAAAAAGCCTCCACCGGTAACTGCTCCTCCTTCTACTCTGATACCTATGCCCGTGGGGGGTAATAGTGCAAGTTTTGCATTCGCATCGCCAAGATTTCCGCCACCCTCAGGAAATGTAATTTCGGTTTTAAATCCAAGCCCGTTTACTGTTGCAGTAACAACGCCAATATTAAAGGTGGCACCAATAAGACTGGTATTGATATCAAGTTCACCGTTTTGTTTTTTGGCAACAATTTTTATACTATCGATTTTGATCGCAGGGTCTTTATCAGATTTCCTAGAAATGGGAATTACTATTTGCAAACCATTTTCGTCGGTTCCTGTCACGCTAAAACCGCTTTTCCAGCCTATACCAATATCAAATTCTAATGTGTTATCCGATTGGTATAATAACCGATTAACGACTATTGAATTGGGTATGAATTTTTCAACAAAGGGATTATCTGATTTTACCAGCGCTTTTCCTGCAAAGCCAAATAATGATATGTCATTCGACCTGCCAAGAGTAAGGCCATTTAGTATAATGGTAACATTTTTATTATCAACAAGGGACAGTCCATTAGGAATATCGGCTTTAATAATAAATCCGTCATCAATAATTACAGTTACTCTAACTGGTGTATCTTTTACTATCAGAGTACCTGTAATATTGCTTGATATTACTTCATTTTTTGAAAACTCTATATTAAATGAGTCTAATGAAATTGAAAGGTTATCATTAAACTTGTAATTTAAAAGTCCAGCCGGGGCCATGGGAGTTGTTATAGCCCCGGTGGTTTTATCTACTTTATGGTAATGAGAAAGATTAGGATAGATGGGAGTATCCCTGATGTATACATCTTTTGTGCCGTTGAACGGGATAATGACTTCAGTTGAGTTGGGGCCTGATATGGTTATTTTTTCTTCAGCTTGGTTAACATTAATGTTACTGCTATTACTAACTTCAAAATTAACAAGGTATTCAAAAGGATAATTGGCAATGCTAAATTTGCCTGAGATTCCATCTTCTGAACCAAGAATTAGATCTTCAACAATTATTTTGTTTGTGCCCCCATTTTTTATCCAGTTTTTTGGAAGCGTGATATCGCATGATTCGACATAAATCCCTTTAAAACTGGGTGCACGGCCATCTTGGTCTATTTCGGGAATATTTTTGTCATCATTGATGTCAAATTTTAAATTTTTAATATTAGCAATTAATCCTGTTTTGCCTATCATTACCGGCGTTGAAGTTGATATGCTGGAAACATTATCAAAATCAAAACCTGATTTGGTGCTGTAGAATAATGAGCCAACATTAAAAACGAGGCTAGCCTTAGTATTTTCATCTTCAATCACCTCTCCATTCTCATCTAAAGGTTGTAACATAGTTCGCGGAAACTCAAGTGCGATATTAATATCCTGTAATGAGGCCGAAAAATGTGGCGTGATTAGTTTTTCAATATAGTCAAGAGTAAAATTCCCGAGAAACGAACTAAAAACTTTTTCTATTTTTCGAACAGTTTCATCAACATTTGAATCTAAAATAAAATCTGAGAAGAGAATTTCAATTATTTCAAATTCATTCCCGTTGCTTATTAGTTGATTAAATAAATCTTCGTAAACTATTAAGTCGTCAGGATCATCAAGCAGGACTAGGGGAGTCGTTGGGCTATAATTCAGATTGAATGCGTCAACAAATTTCTCAGCCGGGCTTCTTTCATCATCAGGGTTAGTGGGTTCACGATCAGATATTGTCCACTCATAAAAGGAATTAACTAAAGCAGCGAGTAAATCAGCCTCTGTAGCCCTGCAAATATTAATTAAGATATCATAGAATGAACGGGGCTGAAAATCAAAGTTGGCTAAATTGAACTCCTCAATGTATTTTATAATAGGCCAGGAATATCCTAAGGACATTGGGAACTCCGAAGTATCATTTTCAATTATACCAGGATTAAGAACTAGCTTTAGACCATTTGAGCCAGGTATTTCAAGTTCCAGTCGTACTGAGCTGATGAGACTGAATTCATAATTTACGTTTTCTTTATACAAGCTTATGTTTGCTTGTATATCTGCAACAAATAATTCAGAGAAGACATCATTTAGGGCATCTTTGATGAACCCTAAACTGTCTGGAATTTCATCTGTTGATATTATTTCGTTTAATGGAATTAAGTTTTCTGCCATTACAATTGATAATTAGTAAATATTTATTTTTGTTCTCCGGTTGAAGAAATTATTTTAGTTTTTGGCGGCGCTTTCTCTAATATTTTTCCTGTAGACTCATCTCGTTCTTCAATTTTAGGGTAATTAATTTTTATTTCTCCTTCAGGTAATATATTAATAGAATATTTATATTTAAGAATATCAATAGACGGCGAATTATCATCTTTGCGCGACAATTCATGGTCTTGAAAATGAATCGTATATTTTTTATCAATACTAAAATTTCTGTAACCTATGCCCTCTCCAGAGTTATCAGAATAATATGCAGCAAGAATGTGCGCCATTTTATCCTTCTTATTATAAAAAATGAGATAACCGTGAATAGGATGTGTAACTGCCAAACAATTTTTAAGAATATTATTATTATTTGTATAATTTGAATGCGTTGTGTCACATACTAAGTATACATTGTAGATAGAAACATTTGGTAATTTATATCTATACTTTGTAAAATTAAAAACTGTTTCAATTGGAATCTCGTTCTTGCATTTTTTAAAATGCCATGGTGATACGTCAATAGTTATGTAGTTTAATTTTTTAATTTCAGGTAATCGGTATATTTTTTTACTTTTTGAAATTAATTTAGACAGCTGTTTGAACTCAAAATTAGCTTGAAAAGGCAAGGGGCTTATTTCCGGTTCTCCATCAGAGATTAAGGTATCTGTGTTTTCTAGTGGTGATTCTTGAAACTGTTTGCTATCGACTCCCACAGATTTTTTATAAAGTGTATCTGGATTAACACCTTTTTTATCCTGGGGTTGTTTGCAGGAGTATACAAATAAACCTATACAAAAAAACATTAAATAATATTTCATATTTTTAAACAGTTACTTTTATTTTTATTCTTTCAGTATGAAGATGATCATCGTGAAGTTCACCACCATTTATATAGTCATAATTGGGTCCCGCCTTGGCTCCATATCTCATTCCGGCCGCGTTTAATTGTGTTTTCAGATTTGTTGTTAGTAAACTTGGGCCGATTCTAAACAGTCCACCTCCAAATTTGTATAGCGCCTTAATAAAATTAATATCATCAGTTTCATTTCCATCCTCCTGTTGGAAATAATGTATATCAAATGCATCACCATTCACATGGTATTGACTTGGGTGAGATGTGGCATCAGGAAAAGCAAAACCTTCACATATAACATTGTGATTATTTAACGCTGTATTTGGTGTTATTACATCAATAGACACTTTTATTAAAGCCCCAAGGAAAACTGCAAATAAATCAGGACTCGCAAAAAACCTTACTGTTGCCTCATAAACAAACCTATTGTTTATATGTACTGAAGCATTTACAATATCACTATCTACATGAACCATAAATATCTTCTTGTTTATTTTTTTATATTTTCTATTCCCAGCGGAGCTTCCTGGTATTTTTCCACGTGTCATAACATTGCCAGTAGTATTATCTTTATATGCGTTTTTAATCCACACATTATTATCGTTGAAATCAGAATAATCCCTAAGGTGATTTGTATATCCCAAATTACTAAAATCAGTTGCAGTAGCGGCATTTTTTTCTGCTTGTGTCATCCCGGACGAAGGACTGACAAACTCTTTACGATCTTCCATAACTATATCTAAAGAACATTGGTTTGCCTGTGGCTGAAGTACAGGTAATAAAAATGGTGTATCCCTATTGTAGTAAATATAAGTAATTGTTTGGGCAGCACTAGTGTCTCCTGGGATGGAGCTGTCATTTGCTAATGTATATACAGGTTCATCACCGACTTCTTGCAAATCGGTTATGGTTTTCTTTCTTACTAAGCTTAAATCTATATTATCGTTTATGAAAATATTTCCATCACGGAAGATACGAAACTCAATCCTGTTAGCCCCGGCACTCACTGATTGGTCTGCAGCAAAGGCTGAAGATGTGAAAAACTGATTGTCACGGCTGTAAACTTTTATGTTTGCAGTAGGTGTTACCATTGTCGGTACTCCGCTATCGTTTACTCCTTGAACTTTTACGGTGTATTTGTAATATCGCCTGTGATCAGCAGATGTATCAACAAGGGGATAAGTGTGGTCTCTCTCAAGAAAAATATGCCTTGGATGAAATGAAGATAGACCAGTAGTCGTATTTTTTATTTGCTGAAGTTCAGAGGTTGTTAAACCTAATAGAATTAAATCTTCTTTTTCCTTTTTTACAAGTGCTTTATGATAACTATTAAGACCTGGTATTTTAAGTGTTCCGGTAGCAGTTGGGTATTGCTTGCATACTATGTAAAAATCATTCCAAAGATCTGAATAAAACTGGCTATTACCAATGTTCATTCGTCTTAAATGAGTGTTTAAATACGTTTTACCTGAACTATCTTCAGTACGTTTTTCTAAAACTTTGGAATAAAAGAGAACTTTATTTGGATCCCAATAAGCTCCTGATTGCGAAGCAAATGAAAAGTTGCCTGTTCCGTCTGTTTGCAAAGGTTCTTTAATGTATACCGGACTTACATTTTCAACATGTCCATTTTTAATAGTGGTATCACCAAGCCCTTCCATATCAATTGAACAAAATGCAGAATCATAGTATTTTTTGTTTAACAGGCGAGAAGTTCCTGAAGTTACGGCCTGCCCAACATAATAATATACGGTTAAATGCGTAGCCATATTGAGATGGTTTGTGCTACCATCGTCTGGGTAATATAGTGTTATATTTTGAGTCCACTCGGTTTGAGAAGTTTCGGTAATATTTTTGAAAAAACACTTTCTGTTATTTGCATTACTGCTACTGTATTTATTGTTTTGAATAAATACAACAGGTATTGTATTACCACCTATCCGTAATCTGAAACTGATTTTATTTTTTGAAGTATTTGCCTGATGAGTTGCTGTGTCAAAATAATAAATCGGCCATCCATTACTCCCATAATGCACAGCAAGGTTATTAAGTTGCACGGCCGTGAGCCCGTTAGCCTGATTTAACACTATGTTTTCGGGATCATTGGTGCCGATTTTATAATTGTTATAAAAATTATACGACATCCCTCTTTCGCTTTTAATATCAAGGTATACCCTATTTTTATTGGAAAACTTGGAAATTAAGGTAGTATACAAAGTAGCACCTTTGAGTGGATTAGTAACACCGTGAGCTTTTACTCCTACATCTGTATGCATTCCAAAAAATGCAGCGGGATCAATATTTATATAAACCTCTTCTTTCTTGCGTTTCAATGCGAAATTTGTTAGACCAGTTGCGTTCCAAAGCACTGCCCAACTCTGATATGTGAATAATTGACCGGGGTAACTTATTTCTGATTCAACTTCAATTTCAAAAGAAATTTGTGAGCTGCTGTTAAAGTTTCCTATCCACATCCCTTCTTTAACTGTAAAAGATTTTGCTTTTATCTTGCCGTTAAAAATATCTCTAATATAAGTTTGATCACTAAGATAATTGGGATCATTTGTAGGTAAATTTTTATTGCCGTAACCAATGTCAAGAGGCGATGATTTTATAGCTGGGATTTTAGCCATAACGGCTTTTTTGATTTTCCAATAATAAGTCATGAACTCTGAATTAGTATTTGCATTTTCAGCAGTTATACTCACCGTTGTTCCTGACTTTGTAAAAAAGTTATCGAACTTTATTCCCCGGTATATATAGTACCTTACATTTACACCATTTACCGTTGTTGGTTTTGATGGTTTAATTATTAAGTTAACCAGGTTTGGGTATAGGGCATTTTGCTGGACAACCATTGTTCCTGACTGGCAGGCAAATGCCTTAGTTTCTTTGGTTAATTTAAATTGTGTTGAAATATTAAACTTATTTGTTGGGTTTGATGGGTCAGGACCAAACTTCATATCGCTTGTAGTTTGATTGGGTAAGTTTGTATGATCAATAAAAAAATGCATAATTGTGATAGTTTATTTGTAATTGGTAGAATATGTTATTGAGCAATATAGAAGCTAACTGCATGTATGACACTTATCGAAGCGTTTTACACGAAGTTTTACCTTTTTGGTTTAATTTTTTTTAGGAAAAACATAAGTAGTCATAGTTTTAAAATTTAAGCGTGGATTGAAAATTATACATCAATCATACGAATTGTAATTTGAAGTTATTGTAAAGGTTACCACTTTTCGACGAAAAAACTCCAGTCGTTTTTTATTTTGCTGATTTTTAGCTGTTTATGATTTTAACTTGAAACCTGTTTTCTTACTAAGTGGAGGTCTTATTTTTGTGACCACACATTTGCCTAGAGTAGTGATTGAGAACTTACCTAAGCACTATCGTTTAATTTTACATGTGTTTTTTTGGTTTCTCCCCGTATAGTGTAAGCCCTTTTGCGGAATTCTGAGAGATTAGACTTTTATTTCGCAACAATAACGGTTACGAGATTGACGTGACGAATTAATTACATGATGTTATGAAACGCCTGCTAAGCCATGCATACTAACTGCTACTTGGAAACAGGTTTTTGCAATTTGTATGTCAGTTCTACAAATTATAATCCTGAGAAATCGAGACGTCTTTATTTATAGCCGTTTCCAGTTACTACTTATCTTACAAGTTCTTTGACCTCCTGAAACTGCCGTATATTGACAACTCCACTTTGCTCTCGCAAGTCTGTAGCTTGGTTGGCAGGGACTTGTGAGGGCAAATACGCTAAGTTTGTACCTTTGCAATGGTAACACTCGATGAGCCGCGACAACAGACTTTACATACAAAGAGATTGTGTTTTGGAACCTTTGCTACTGTGGGCTGGACAGATAATTCTCACAAGTCGCTGCCACACAGCCTACGCGACAGAGTTGTGAGAGTGGATAGAGTTTCAGCCGCATATTACTGCTGAACAGTTAGCTAAAATTAGGGCAACGGTGCTTGTAATGACCACTGACAGGGATGTGATTAGAGAAGAGCACTCGTTGTTTATTTATCAGCATATTCCCAAGGCACATTTGGCAATGTTGCCGGTAGAGACTCACCACTTAGCAAGGCAAAACCCTGACTTGTTCAATACCATGGTTGAAAAATTTCTTAGTGCTTCCTATCGACCGCATGATTACCGATTTAAGAATTGATTTTGTAAAGATTATTAGGTGCTTAATTAAAGATTTACATTGACTAGTAAGGCGATGTGACCTTTTATCCCTTCGCTAATTTCTTTAAATATTAAGCGATAAAATAACGACGGTTTTCATACACTGCCAAAAAATAGATATTTTGTGGGCAATGGAAAGAGATAACAAGGAACAAAAGTACCTGTTTCGTTCAACCCGATTGGGCTTTAGGGATTGGAGGGAGGAGGATATTCCGAAAATGGTTGCTATAAATGCCGACCCAATAGCAATGGAGTTTTTCCCTTCGCTGGTTGGCGCAAGTGAAACAGCGGACTTTATTGCACGGATGCGATATCAGTTGGAACAAAAAAGGCATTGCTACTTTGCGGTTGATGAACTTGAAACCGGAGCTTTTATTGGTTTTATAGGTCTTAGTGAACAAACCTATAAGGCTGATTTTACCCCCTGTGTTGATATTGGATGGCGGTTGTCGCCGCAATTTTGGAATAGGGGATATGCTACAGAAGGGGCGTTAAGGTGCCTTGAGTATGCGTTTAATGATTTAAACTTGCTAAGCGTTTATGCTACCTGCCCCGTAATTAATGAAAAGTCAGAAAATGTGATGAAGAAAGCCGGTATGCACAGGGTAAAAAACTTTATGCATTCCAGAATGCTGGGTAACGAACGTTTGCAAGAATGTGTACTTTATCATATCCACAATCCTGCAATCAGATAACAGTTAAGCTATGATTGAACAAGTATTATATTCGGTAACAGTTATTTTAGTAAACCTCTCTTTGTACTTGATAGCTTTTACACAGTTTGGTTTTAAAAGTAAAGTGTTGTTAATACTTTCTTTGTTATTTATGTTGATTTCGTTTTCGATAAGGTTTGAAAATGAACTTTTTTTGAAAAGCGAGAATAGTTTTTTGATAATGTTTTCGTGTGGAATTATTGGAATTCGAGTTTTGCGAGCGATAAATCTAAATCCGTCTATGCTAAAACTTGACTCAAAGCTAAGGGAGCGGGGTAATTCTATGTTTTATCTTACTGCATTAATAATGACTGTGATGGTAACCATATTTCAACTGATGATGATTTGGAGTCCGGCTAATTTCCCAACTAAATTTTAGCAATCTCCAAGGGGTATAATACAAAATTGAAAAATGCCCCGCTATCGCAAGTCTATGGCTTGGTTAGCAGCGGTAGGGACTTTTGAAGGCAAATAAGCGTAGTTTGTCACTTCGAAATAGTAATTTGCAGTATGAGTCGTACCTACAAATTTTACAACACAGATGATCTGTATTTTGTAACCTTTGCTACTGTGGACTGGACAGATTTATTCTCACAAGTCGCTGCCACACAGCCTACGCGACAGAGTTGTGTGAGTGGGGGCTGGTCAACAGTCATTATAAATATCAATATAAATTTGAAGCCGATTTCAATAAAATAAAAAAGAATTATCCCATAGAGGATGTAGATAATTTAAGCTATATAATCCATAATAATTAATTAATATAAAACATGAGAGGCACGATAACATTATTCATACTGCTAACATTTCAAGTCTTATCAGCTCAAGATTCGTTGTTTAAAAAAATCATATACAATGATCTTGTGTTGTTAAACAATACATATAATAAGGTGTTTTTTCAAGCACCTCATTCAACCGTAAGTGATAGCATAAATTATAGTAAGTATGTTGATATTATTGAGGTCGATACGGTTTACAGGAACTTTTTTGTAATTAAAGTCAAATTTACAATTTTTTTGATGCCTAACGAGTATTATATGGATATTCTTGACAGCAGTTTCACGTATGTGGTTTATAAAACGAAGAATAGGTTGCTTAAAATTAATGGATTCATGTGTTCTGAGATTCTTGCAACAAGAAATATAGGCTGGGAATACATGAGCAACGAGCATAAGAAAATTTTTTTTACACCCATTAAAAAACGACAGATAATTAGAAGTATACACAAGCATGATGTTGATAAAATAAGAGAACACCTACAAATATCTATTCTGAAACATGTATCAACTTATACTTACAAATTGAATAGTTATCCTTATGTTGTAAACTGGGTTTGGGGTGCTGAGGCTGCGTATTAGGGGTAGTTTGGTCGTGTTCCAAATTATCACCTGCGTATAAAAAAGTTATGGAAGTCCCGAGAAGTCGGGAGCATATTTTTTTACTTTAAGAGAATGAATAAGTTGCAAACTTATTTTACATATTCTCACAAGTCGCTGCCACACAGCCTGCGCGACAGACTTGCGAGAGCGGGGGGAAACTCGACAAATTCAAGTACTAGAGGATAAAGTTGCTGAAATGGAAAAAACTAATGCAGATTTAGAAAATCCAGTAACCAAACCGAAAATGTAGAAGACGAAAAATAAATTTTATATTACAAAAATTAAACTATGAAATTTTTTAAGTGGATAATAGAAAGCATATTTTGGTTAATGATATTTTTCTCCCCTGTTTTAATCTTCACATTAATTTCAATTTTCATATATGCTGAAAATAAGGACTTAATTTGGTTTTGCTTATTACTCATCTCAATTGGAGTTTGTTTGGGTATACTTTATGCTGAAAAAGTCAGAAAGAAATATGGGTGTTCAACTTATATGGGGAGATTACTAAGGACACCGGAACTAGAACATAAAGATGGCGAAGATGAAAAAGGCAGTGGTCAAAAATAGTTGGTGGTTTTTTTAACTGTCTAAATTGGTCGTGTCCCAAATTATCACCTGTGTATAAAAAGTTATGGAGGTTCCGAGAAATCGGGAGCATATTGTTTTACTTTAAAAGAATGAATAAGTTGCAAACTTATTTTACATATTCTCACAAGTCGCTGCCGCACAGCCTGCGCGACAGACTTGCGAGAGCGGGGGGCGTTGAAAGTTTAACTGATCTTGATTTTGATACAAAAGTAATGAATGAAGAAATAAGATTTGTTCCACCAATTACACAAGAATTGAATAACTATAAGAGTATATATAAAAAACCATAGTTGTTATGGAAAAAGAAAATAAATATTGTTGTGAGAGACTATACTATACGGTCTTGATGGCAGGAACAAGGGGATTTGCAATAATACCTTGTTTGAAAGATAATCAGAAGGATATTTATTTTACTTTGCAGTTTAGGACTGTAAGTATTAAAGATAATATTGAGCCAGATTCAAAAATAACAATCGGTGAAATTGTAATAAAACACTGTCCATGGTGTGGAACAAGTTTAGAAGATGTTATAAGTACTTTTGGAGCTGAGTTATTAGTATTAGCAAAGCAAAATCAACATTTAATTAGGCTGTAGTAGGCAGGGTCGTGTCCCAAATTATCACCTTTGTATAAAAAAGTTATGGAAGTCCCGAAAAATTGGGAGCATATTGTTTTACTTTAAGAGAATGAATAAGTTGCAAACTTATTTTACATATTCTCACAAGTCGCTGCCGCACAGCCTGCGCGACAGACTTACGAGAGCGGGGGGCAAAAATAGGTAGTAACAAAATAGGCGTAATTATAATATATGAATAATTATTCGGAAATTAAGATACCTTCTTATTTAGTTGAAGGCAATGTTGAAATGAGCTTGGATTTAGATGAATACCTTAATTGGTTTTTATCGATTAAGCATGGGCGACTACAATTGTTTTACGGATTAGTTTTCAATACAGAAAAAATTGACTTCTCAATTGATAAGCTTAAAGCAATATACTATTTTCTAAAGGATAATATTTCTACGAAACCATTAAGTGAAGTTGAAATAAAACAAAAAAAAGAAAACTTGCCTTTACATGTAAGGAATTTAAATACTAATGTGGATAAAGAGTTCAAATTTGTTGAGCCTACTTTTTCATTGGTTTTTGATTTGAGCATTTATATTGGTGAACTGCTCTTGTCCGAGGTTCCCAATCTAAGCTGGGATATAGAAAGAGATTTTGACTTAGTAAATTATGGAGTTCCTAAAATAATTAAAAATACACAAACCAAAAATGAAGGATTTTCTCCCTATTGGAATTTAATGACGTTGACGGGTCAAATATATAGGAATGAAGCAGATGAAGATATATTAATAAAATATTACAACAAGTGGAAAGATAATCTTCTAGGGAAAAAGATTGATTATCTTGCTATGGTTGATAAATGGAGTAAAGGAAAAAAATAGATAATCGGGTGGGGTCGTATTCAAAATTATCACCTGCGTATAAATAAAAGAGGCACTTTACAAAATCGTAAAATGCCCCTTATAGGTGTATTCAATAAATCTTTATCGCCAGCCGCCGCCTAAGGCGCGGTAAATATTTACCATTGCCTTCATTTGTTGCATTTTGGTTTCTACAAGGTCAAATCTTGAGTCTAAGGCATCGCGTTGGGTCATCAGTACTTCCATGTAATCTGCTCTGGCCGATTTAAAAAGGCTGGTAGAGATGTTGATGGATTGGGTAAGGGCTTGCACCTGCAATGCTTTTAGAGAATAGCTGGTATCAAGGTTGTTGATGTTAGAAAGTTGGTTCACTACCTCGATGTAAGCCTTTAAAATGGTTTGCTCGTAATTGTAAGCAGCTTGAACCTGCCTTGCGTTGGCAGAGCTGTAGCTGGCTTTGATGGCATTTCGGTTAATTAGCGGGGCAACCAAATCTCCGGCCAACGAGTAGGCAAGGGATTGCGGTGTGGTTACTAAATATTGCGGATTAAAGGCATTTAACCCCACACCCGCAGTAAGCCTTACTGAAGGGTAGAAGTTGGCTTTTGCTACTTTAATATCCAGCTTTGCAGCCACCAGTTCAAGTTCAGCTTGTTTAATATCAGGTCGGTTTTGCAACAACTGTGATGGAATTCCGGCTTTAACAATTGTTGGAGTTAATTCGTTAAACGATTGAGAGTTCCTTAACACCGGCTGGGGGAATCGGCCTACCAAAAAATTAATACGGTTTTCGGTTTCCCTTATGGCTTGTAGGATATAAAACTGATGGCTTTGGTTTTTAAATACCTCGGCTTCAAATTTGCGTACTGCCAATTCGGTAACCTTGGCCGCATCTTTTTGCAGTTTCACAATTTCCAAAGCGTCTTGCTGTATCTGAATATTGCTTTGCAATATTGATAATTGGTTATCCAATGCCATTAGCTCATAGTATGAGTTTGCAATTTCAGCCACCAACGAGGTTACCATGAAGTTTCTTCCTTCTACCGACGATAGGTATTTGGTTACCGCTGATTTTTTTGCATTGTGCAGCTTGTTCCAAATATCCAGTTCCCACGAGGCCATTGCAGTTACCATGAAATCGGGCACAGGGTCGGGCATTTCCTTTCCGGGTTCAATTTCGGTGGTTGCTTCCATGGCTCCCAATCTGGTGTATCGGCCTGTTTTCTCTGCACCTGCACCACCGCCAAGTCCAACAAAGGGTAGGTATTCTCCTCGTTTAGCCCGTATTTCATTTTGCAATACCTGAATTTCCTGCAAAGTGATATTCAGTTCTTGGTTGTTCTTTATTGCAGTATCAATGAGGGCGATGAGGTAAGGGTCGGTAAAAAAGTCCTTCCATTTCACCGTTGCTGAGTTAACAGTGTCCTGCTCACTGTTGTATGAGGCAGGCACTGTTTTATTCTCTTTTTTCTGAACTATAGTGGGGATATTACAACTTGCGTATATCAGCGCAATACAGATAATCCCCAAGGGTTTATATATGTTATTTATTGTCATTGCCTTCACTATCGGGTTGCGGAAAATGGTCTAATGAATGGGTTAGGTTTTCGGTGAGCGAATCGTCTTCCTCGTCTTTTATCAGTTTGCGTCCTGAGGCAAGAGAGCCGAAAATGAAATACAAACCGGGCACGATAATTACCCCGAAGATGGTACCGAAAAGCATACCACCCAGTGCTGACGACCCTATGGTACGGTTACCAATAGCACCTGCACCGTGAGCAATCACCAGCGGAATAAGGCCGGCGATAAACGCAAACGAGGTCATAAGGATAGGACGGAAACGTACTTTAGCACCTTCAATGGCAGCTTCGAGCACGGAGGCTCCTTGCCGGTGTTTTTGTACGGCAAACTCAACAATAAGCACCGCGTTTTTACCCAACAAACCAACCAGCATTACCAGCCCTACTTGAGCGTAAATGTCATTGGCCAGTCCTAAACCTTTAATCAGTAAGAATGAACCGAAAACACCCGCAGGTAATGAGAAAACAACGGCCAATGGGATAATAAAGCTCTCGTATTGTGCGGCCAGTACAAAGTACACAAACACCAACACGATAATGAAAATGTAAATGGCTTCGTTTCCGCGTCTTGTTTCATCGTACGACAATGCTGCCCAGTCAATATCATATCCGTGGGGTAGGGTTTGGGCGGCAACTTCTTGTACGGCTTTTATGGCTTCACCGCTACTAAATCCATTGGCAGGCCCCCCTCTAATACCGGCGGTATTGTACATGTTGTATCGGTTAATCTCGTTAGGCCCTTGTGTTTTCTTTATTTTCATAAAGGCTGAAAAGGGCACCATCTCTTCTTTATCGTTCTTCACAAACAGGTTCATTACATCCGTTGGCAGCCTACGGTATTCGGGAGCGGCCTGCACAAACACTTTAAAGAAACGTTGGTATTTGATGAAACCCAACTCGTAGGTACTTCCCACGTAAATAGAGAGCGTATTCATGGCATTGCCAATGGTTACACCCTTTTGCATGGCCAGTTGGTTATCAATTTCAATTTCGTATTGCGGATAATTGGCGATAAAAAAGGTAAATAAGCCTGTAAGCTCTTTACGTTTTTTCAACTCGCTCATAAAATCAGTGGTAACCTTTTCCAACTCTTTGTAGTCGCCTGAGTTGGTTTTGTCCAACAACTGTAAAGCAAATCCGCCCGCAGCACCAAAGCCGGGTACAGCCGGAGGGTCAAAAAATTCAATGGTCGCACCGGGAATGTCTTTGGCTTTTTCCTCCAGTTCTTCAATAATTTCAACCACTGTGTGTTTTCGCTCCGACCAAGGTTTTAGGTTGATAAGACAAGTACCCGCGTTTGAGCCCCGTCCTTCGGTAAGTACTTCATACCCTGCAATGGACGAAACCGATTTTACTCCCTCAACCGATAAGATGTGTTCTTCTAACTTGTTCGATAAGTCGTTGGTTCGTTCAAGGGTTGAGCCCGGAGGGGTTTGTATAATGGCATACAGCATCCCTTGGTCTTCGCTTGGGATAAACCCTGTAGGTAAGCTGTTTGATATAAAGAAGATACCTAATGCAAACAGCGCAAAAAACGCGAAGGTAACTATGCGTCGGTGTGCAATTAAACGCAGCAACCAAACGTATTTGCCTGTAAGTTTTTCAAAGCCGCGGTTAAACCCGTCAAGTGCGCGGTTAAGCCAAGTTTTCTTTTTAGGTTTTCCGTGGGTATTCCTCAAAATCATTGCACACAGCACGGGGGTTACCGTAAGGGCCACAATACCAGAGAGCACGATAGAAGAGGCCATGGTGATTGAAAATTGCCGGTAAAAGGTTCCCACGGGGCCTGTCATAAAGGATACAGGAACAAACACAGATACCATTAGCAGTGTAATGGCGATAACAGCACCGCTAATTTCACCGAGCACTTTTTTTACTGCATTGTAAGGGGAGAGGTGAGGTTCTTCTTCCATTTTGGCATGGACGGCCTCTACCACCACAATAGCATCATCCACCACTATACCAATGGCCAGTACAAGCGCAAACAGGGTAATCATGTTAATGGTTAGCCCAAACAACTGCACAAAGAAGAAAGCTCCTACCAGTGATATAGGAACGGCTAAGGTTGGGATAAGGGTAGAACGCCAATCACCCAAGAAAATAAATACTACCAACGCCACAAGGATAAAAGCATCGCGCAGGGTATGGATTACGTTTTCAATAGAGGCATCCAAGAAGTTAGAAACGTCGTAACTCACCTCGTATTCCATACCCGGAGGAAATGAGCCTTTTAACTCTTCTAACTTGGCTTTTACTTCTTTAATTACCTCGCTGGCGTTACTACCGTATGTTTGCTTTAATACAATCGCAGCCGAGGGGTGGCCGTTCATGTTGGAGTAAATATCGTAGTACTCACTACCTAAGTTAACCGTGGCAATATCTTTTAGCCTTAAAATCTCACCTTCGGGGTTGGCTTTTACAATAACGTTTTCATATTGTTTAGGGTCGTTAAAACGGTCAGAGTAAGCCAATACATACTCAAGGGCTTCGGCTCTGCTACCGTCGCCACGGCCAATCCTACCGGGCTTACCGATAATACTTTGGTCGGCCAGTGCTTCCATTACCTCATCGGGAGAGATGTTGTAAGCACGCATACGGTCGGGATTCAGCCATACACGCATTGCGTACTGGCGGCTACCCAATATTCTTACTTGGCCTATACCGTTTATCCTTTGCAGTTCAGGTACCATGTTTACCCCTGCATAGTTGAACAGGAATTTCATGTTGGCACTGGTATCCTTGCTGTAAAGGTTTACATACATAAGCATACTGGGAATTACAGGAGTAATCACCACGCCTTCGCGCTGCACTAAATCGGGGAGGCGGTTTCTCACCTGCTCCACACGGTTGGATACCTGCACGAGTGCTTGGTTGATATCAGTACCGGGATTGAAAATCACCTGTATGTTGGCTTCACCCGCGCTGGTGGCATCGGAGGCCATGTAGCGCATACCCCAAGCACCGTTGATGGCTTGCTCAAGGGGAATAATAACTGATTCAGTAAGCGATTTTGCACTGGCACCGGGGTAGGATGCACTCACCATTACTACGGGGGGTGCAACTTCGGGAAATTGTGATGTAGGCAGCGTTTCAATGGCCAGCGTACCTAGGAATATAATAACAAGTGATATTACTATAGCTAGTACGGGCCTATGAATAAATTTATTAAACATTTGCTTCTTCTTTTATCATTACACTACTCAACATATACTTTCAAGTGTTGGAACACCTTGTTTGGCTCTTCATACTCGCAGGTAATTTTATCTTTATCCTTTACCTTCCGTATGCCTTCCAGCAGTATTCTTTCGTTTTCTTTTAAACCGCTTTTCACCACATAAATGTCGGGCATTTCAGCACTAACGGTTATTTCGCGTTGCCTCACCACATTGTCTTTATCTACTACAAACACGTAGCGTTTTTCAAGAATTTCGAACGTAGCTTTTTGAGGAATTAATAAGGCATTTCTCATGGGGGCAGTCATTAATATATTGCCCGTTTGTCCATGCCTAAGCAGGGCTTTGGGGTTGGGGAATGTGGCCCTAAATGCAATATTTCCGGTTTCGTTATTAAAATCAGCTTCAATCGTTTCAACCACCCCTGTAAATTCAAACTTTTGTTGGTTAGCCATCAACAGGTTCACTTTAAACAAACTATCTTTTGTCAAATGGCTTTTGTAGTCCAAATATTCGGCCTCGGGCACATTAAAATACACCCACATTTTACTGTTATCAGAAAGAATAGTAAGCAAATCCCCCTCCTCTAAAAGGCTACCCTGCCTCACATGAAATCGGTCCATAATACCGCTAAAGGGAGCACGTATTTCAGTAAATCCTAAATGCACACTTGCCAGCAATAGTTTAGCTTTTGCCTCATCGTACTTGGCTTTTGCCATTGCCAATTCGTTTTTAGATACCACATTACTATCGGCCAATGCCTTGGTATTCAGGTATTCAATTTCAGCAAAGTTGGCTTCGGCTTGCGCCTTTTGCTGTTCAGCTTGGTAAAGAGCGGGCATAATCTGAAACATCATTTGCCCTTCTTTTACAAACTGTCCTTCGTCAACATAAATTTTTTGCAGGTAACCTCTTTCAAGGGCTCTTAATTCAATGTGTTGAATAGCATGGATTTGGCACACGTACTCTCTGGTAGTAAGCGTATCTTTTTTCAATACACTGGTTACAATAAACTTAGTTTCCTCTTCTTTTACTTCGTCTTTTGTTTTGCAGCTTGTATAGCACAACAATGCGCACAAGCCCATAAACATGAGAGTTTTTCTCATAAATTTTATTTTTTAAGATGTTATTTCGTTGGAATGCTTTTTAAGAGGTGTGAAGCATAAACACACGCGTCATCACTCGGTGCGATACACCGACGACGAATAGGTACTCTTATAAATGAACGTAGATAGTGGAGTTAAAGGCTTGAAGTTTGAGCCTTATGGATTAACATCATCATATCCTGAATACACCGAATGCAATATGACGGTGTGTGTGTTCAGATAGATTATTATTGGGATAAGAGACTTGACTTGTGAAGTTGATGTGATAGGGAGAAGTGTTGATAGAGAAAAGAGGAATAAAGTAGTTATTACTGTTTAAATACTTTTTTGCGTGGGTTAGTTTGTCTTCTTCTTCATTTTCAAAAATCGGAGCGATTAAATCGTGATGAAGTCTTTTGGTACCTGGTGTATAAGGTTTTTTTGAAAATGTTGCGCTGTGAAAGGCTTCGTTAAGGTTTACAAACTCGCCTGTTCTGTAATCATTTACCGAAGAATACTGCGCACTGTCTTGGTGTGACGGAATAGCAGGATTACTATTGCCGCACAACAATAGGATAAAAAAAGATATGAGATATTTTGCCAGTACCCTTATCATTTTAGGTATGCAAGATTACATCAATTTACATTGAAATACAAAAAAGATACCAACTTGTTAATGGTTTGTAATACAGCGTGTTGGGTATTGAAAATATTGGCTAGCATTTTGATAATATCTGTTTGTTAATCACTCAAATCATTGTCATTCAAATTTAACAAACGGCTGATACTAAAAGATAGTATAGGGTATAAAAAAAGCTGCCCCTTTTGAGGGCAGCTTTTACTGTCAAAGCAGGATGATGAGTGTATTACTGCTTAATGAAGCGGCTGTTCATAAACGGAGTATTAGTATCATCAGTAGCAAGTATTACGGTATAAATACCGGGAGAAAGCGTTGAAATATCAATGCTTATTTCGCCTGCATTTGTAGTGTATGTAAACGATGTAACTTCAGTGCCGATAGCCGAAACTATCTTAATGCCCTGTACGTTAGCATTTCTTACATTATGTTTCAACGTAATTTGTTGCGAAGCCGGAACAGGATAAACAACCATGCTGTTTGCTTTACGGTCCAACTTATTATCAACGGTTGCAAACTCAGGGTCGGGCATTTTTGCAAACTTATAATCGTGATCGCCGTTAATGGCTTGTACTACCTCTCTGGCAAGAGAACTGTAGCGTACTTCACTATCATCAATTTGTTTAAGCCTTCCCACTTGGCCACCGTCAAGTTTGGCATCTGTAGCCAACATTATTTCGGTGTTCAACACAAACCTTAGGTCAGCATCAATTGAGCTTAATTCTGCTGAGTTTAGATAAGTTGCAGCCAGTGCCGGTTGCGAAATTGTGATGAAATTGTACACAATTAGCGAAGCGGCTAAGTTTTTCTCCATTTCAGAAGCTAATACCGCATCGGCCGTTTGTTTGGCAACCTCACCGCCTTTTAGCATAAAGGCAGTAATACCGCCTATCACTTGGTTTTCACCGTTTTTCAAGGCTTCATTTAGTGTGGCTGTAGTAAACGGTTGTGCCGGAGTACCTACTGTATATCCACCGGCAACCAACGGAGATATCCATTGTTGCAAGTTGTAGTTATCGCAAACGTTGTATTTATCCAGCTGGTTATTAGCATAAGTGTTTTGGATTTGATGTCCGCAGGCTGCTGTAGAGTAGAATTGGTCAGGGTTTGTGGTTGTTGCAACGCCCACAGTAAACAGTACCCCAAAGTTTCCACCCTCAGTAATGCCCGGTGCAGAGAAGATATCAATAGCACCACCTAAAGCACCATCGTTACTCATAAATGTATTTCTACCGGCATTAACAGCACCACCGGGGCCGCCAATGGCACCACCGTAGTTGTTGTTGTGTATACCAAATGTCGAATAATTATACATATAGTTATTGTACAATGCTGGTAATTGTGGAGCAGCGCCTATACCCTTCAAGTCAATGGCTGTGTGCATATTAAATATACAGTTAGCATAAATACTTGAAGTTCCGTCGCCATAATACTCTCTGATACCTATTGGCGCATTGCTGGTGGTAACCATTGAGTTAATGGTATTGCAACCTACAATTGAACCGCGGGTGCTCATTAACCCGATACCCAAATTCATACTATTGGTTATTTCATTAGTAGCAATATGAATATCATCAGTATTTGAGGCCATAATACCCACCGAGTGCCCGTTGATTTTATTGTCTTTAATGTGGGTACGTATAGTGTTTGCACAATAAATAGCACCTGCAAATGAATTATCAGCTAGGCCGTTATCCATTTCATTTTCATAAATAAGCACAGGTTTTAAGCAGTTGGTGTTGCGTATTTGATAAATATCATAGCTGGTTTTTAATTTATTAAGCTTGATAGTATTATCCTCTATGGTTACCACATTGCTGTTATTGGTAATATCAATAGACCTGAACATATCATTGAAATGATTTTCAGAAACGGTGAAGCTTGACGCATCTCCATAGACACCAAAATACCTGTTCAATGTGTTTTGAGGTTCCACATGCCTGAAATCGTTTTGGGCAATTAATCCGGTCATATCGGTGCCATACATTTTGATACCCCAATAATCATTTGGTGTAGCAGGGTAGGGCAATTGCGTTTCATCAATTTCAAATGTGTTACCGCTGATTGATTGCTGCAAGAACGAGTTGGTAAGTTGAGCCCCGATTTGGCATTTGATAAACGAGTTATCCGTTAGCCTAACACCTTGTGGGTTACCAATTACATCAACCCCGATAATTGCATTTTTGATGGTAGTTTGGTTTATCCATCCGGCAGAGCTGCCTACGAAAGAAATACCTTTCCATATATCATCAATTTTGCAAGGACGCAATACCGAGTTATTGGTACGTAAGAAAGCTCCTTGTGTTACCACAATGGTACCGTTTGGCCCGAATATGCAATCAACGTTGGTGATATCAAGTATCGCATTGGGTCCTAAAACAGTTACTACAGAATCGATGTAGTAAGTGCCTTCCCAATACATGTTGCCCGTATAAGTTACAGGAGCAAGTATTTTGTGGAAAGGAACATTGGGTGTTTCGATACAGCAATTGCGACCATAAATGGTGATACTTAAATCAACATAGCAACAAGGGTTTTTGGCAATCCTAACAGTGTATGTGCCAGAGTCGGTAGCATAAAAATTACAACCTGTGCCCACTATTGTAGTGCCTTTATACCATGTATAAGTAAACTGCAAGTAGTTGCACGAGTCTACTTTCAACAATACACTATCGCTACCGCCAACGCAAATGTAGGCAGGTGCAGAAGGAGCAATAATTGAGAAAGTAGGAAGTGCTGTGATATTAATAGTAATTGGTTTAGATACAGCAGGACATGATATCATTGGGTTTACAGGAGTGTAATGCAAGACATAAGTGCCTGATGATGCAAACGTTGTAGCTATAGTGCCCCCCTGAGGTATCATAGGTCCGTAAGGCATTGCACCCAAGAACCATTGGCCGGTCCAGCCCCAAGGCATTGTACCTGTACAGAAATTAACAGGGCCGCAAACATCGTAGCAACCGTGGGGTAACAAATCCATGCCGGGAGGTAATGCAGGCTGAAGGTCTAGTGAAGCCTCGGCCACGCAACCGTTTACATCTTTTACTTTGTATTTGTACAAGCCGGGTTGGTTGGCAACTGTAGTAGAAGCCGTGCTGCCGTTGTTCCATACATGGGTATAAGGAGTTGTACCTCCTGACGGGTTTCCGTTCAGTGTAACCGGAGTACCGCAATACGGGGTCGGATAATTTATAACCGCAGTAGGAGTTGGGTACACCGTATAGTTTTGAGTGGTTGTGGCACTACATCCGTGTAAATTACTTACCGAAAGCGTAACAAGTCCGCTGGTATTCAGGGTAATGTATGGCTGTGTTGATGTAGATGGTCCGGGGGGATAACTCCAGTTGTAAGTGTAACCGATACCTGTAAATGCACGCAACAAACGGGGCGCACACTGGTTGCCCGAGTATTGTATAATGGCTTCAGGTGCGGGTTTGTAACGGAATTTAATAGGTCCTACTTTGGCAACGCAATTGTTTGAATCGGTGACGGTTACGTAGTAGTCGCCCTGTTCTGTTACAGAGGTCGTGTTTATGATGCTGCCGTTTGACCATGTGTAAGTTAGGCCCGGAGGTGCGGTAAGTGTATAACTTGAACCGGGGCAAATAGTAAACTTGGTACCTGATGGGGTTGATATACCATTAACTAATATATCACCCGGAACAAACGGAGGTTCAATGTAAACAGAGGTGGTGTGAGTATTGGTACAGGGCACATTATCAGTAACCTTTAATGATACGGTATACCATCCTGCAGAGAGTATTACTGTTGGATTACGTAAGAATGATGTTACAGTTGTTGGCCCTGTGAATGTCCATTCCCATTTAATAAGCGGTGCAGTATAAGGTATTGATTGGTCAATAAATGTAAGTGGTGAACCATCACATCCGCCACAGCTTACAAAGTCAGCTTTCAGCCCGCCTTTGTCGAAATGGCCGTTCACTGTGCGTGTGCATCCTGAAACATTCATTACAACCGTTACATCGTAATTACCATTGGGTATGGAAGTAATTGAACCAACGGCAAGGGTTGACGAAGTAGTTGTAACACTATAAATTACTGAAGTTGTACCCGTTGGCATTACCGACCAAGTGTAGGTAGGTGTTAAACCACTACCCGGACAAATGCTAAGTCCAGTTGCGGAGACGGAGGTTGCCCCCGTGCAAGGTGAGTTAGCGGCTGTAACACCTAAGTTGTGGAAGACATAGGGGACGGATATTGTAAACGTAAATACTTTTGTACAATTGAATATATCAGTAACGTAGCATAGAACAGTTTTTGAACAAGGAGAGGTATAAAAATGGGTCGGATTAAAACCACTGCCCCAAGTATTGTCCCCAAAATTCCAAAGCACGGCAGAGTAGTTTGTTCCGGTGCTGGTAAACTGCCCTGTACAAGGGTCGTAAGAAATTCCAAAAGTAGCTACTGATGTACATGGGGTATCCGGATCCCAAGGGTCGTAACCACTGGTGTCAATTACGCAGCTATCCATTAAGCTGCCGCTCATAGTGTCATGACAACCGTAAATATCCGTAACTGTTAAAAACCAAGTTCCTGTGCTGGGACCGGGCATTGCTGACAAGGCTACGGCCGGGCAAGGCAAACTTGATGATGAAGTGGTGAATCCGCTGAAACTCCATGAGTAAGAAGCGATGCTTCCTGTACCGGGTGTTACGTTACCGCAAATAGTATTGTATTTGGGGCAGAACATATACGGTGATGAAGTAACTGTGAATGAGGTAATATCAGGAGGGGTAGGCACTACTACAGGTATTGAAATACTGCCTGTATTAGAGCAAACGCCATTGCTGATAGTAACAGAGTAGGTTCCGGGCAACCCTATGTTTGTAGTATTTGTTACTGAACCTGTACTCCACGAATAACTAGCCCAAACAGGAGCTACACGCAGTGTTCTAAAGGGAACCGAACAATCAACATCGCTCGCGGTAATAATAACTACGGGCTTGCCATTAACTGTTACAGCCTGTGAATTGCTGGTGCCGCACACTTTGTTTTTAACCGTAATACTGCTGGTTACAGTACTATTCCACTGTACAGTTATTGATAGGTTGGTACCCGTATAAGTGTGCGAAAGCACGCTACCGCCTATTACTTCCCATTCATAATAGTTACTGTCAATATTACTTGCATTATAAGTAACAATATCGCCCTCACATTGGTGAGCAATGGTACTAAAAGTAGGAATGGCAATAGGTATTGCCACAACGGTATCATATACAGTACTATCGCATCCTGGCAGTGCACCTAAGTTATAAGTAACTGCAAGCACGTAGGTAGTAGGCACTGTGATTGATGCAGGGAATGAAACATCCGAAGAGTATAAACCGGGTGTTACAATAGGTCCGCCCCCAACAGTCATTACAGCTGAAACCGTTGGCGATTCAAATCCGTGGTAATACGTTTCGGTAGTACCGGCGCACACAAGCTTAGGCCCTGAAATGGCCTCACCTACAGCTTTTGCCCATACTTTCACATCCCAAGTGTTGTTGTTTTTATCGTTGCAATATTGGGTAGGGGTGTTGTTACCGGCGGTTATCTTGCCTGTACCAACTTCATCCCATACTATAGTAACTGAGGTAGGTGAAGAAGCTACAATATGTCCGCCTTTAACACTCCATGCAACAGGCGGGGTAGGTATACCTGCGGGGAAGAAAAGGTTATAGGTTACCATCTGCCCGATACAGGCATCTCCGGGTGGTATCATTGTATATTCAGGAAGTCGGGTTACCGTTTTTGTGCCTTTTCCGTGGCAGCAACCTAATCCAAAATCAACTTCAACTTCAATGTTTAATACTGTGCCATAAAACATTGGGTTAAATGTAAGTACGTTGGTAGCGGCAGGTTGTATAATGCCGTTTACTTTCCAGATATAGCAAGCACCTGAATAGTTAGTTGTAGAAACATCTAACGAGCTTGAACTGAAACAAATATAGTCGGGACCAAAAACAGGTATTGTTGAACTAACAATAGGAACTTCAACACTCACAGTATTTGTACAAGTGTATCCGCCGCCTAAAACTTTTACCTCAACTTTACCTACCGGGCCGGTTCCCCACGTTACGCATACTTCATTACCAACAGCAGTATGTGAAACGTCGCCCGTAACCGTCCAAATGTATGTAGCACCTGTAATATGCGTTGTAGTATAGCATTGCCTGCTGCCTTCGCAAACAGTACCGGGGCATTCAATAACAGGTCTTGAACCTGAGTTAATTTTAAACGTTTTACTAACCTTATACTCGCAACCTTCTTTGGTAGTAATAGTTACAGTAGCAGTGTAAGTACCTGCAAAATCATATTCATGGGTAGTAAAGGCATCAGTGGTGGTTTGGGTATAGCCGTCGCCAAATTCCCAAAAGAAGTGGTCAACATCACTTAAAGGAGTAGTGCCTGAAGCATCAAAATCAACAGGGGTATACATACAAGCGCCTGTTATTGCTAGCATAGGCACAATACCGGGGTTTATAGTCACCTCACAATCTCTTACTGTTTGGCAACCGTATATTTTGTGGGTAATGGTTAGCTTTATTTTACCAATACCGCTAGATCCCCAAACCACACAACATTTGGTAGAATCAGGACTGATAGAAACAATAGTTCCATTGGTAATACTCCAGTTCCAAGTAAAGTCGCCGGCAATACCAAACAAAGGGTCAACACTGCCTTGATAGCATGAATAACTACCCGCACAAACCGAACAAGGCTCTTTACCGCCTGGCTCAAACTCGTTATGCGGAGGGTTTACAACCACCGAATTAGGGTTTTTAATAGTATCTCGTTTGGGTTCTTCGCAACAAGGCAAATTCACCATCGGAGGAGGGATTACTTTTACCTTATACCTAAAAACTTTGGTACAGCCTTGAGCTGTGGTTATTGTGTAATCGATGTAATTAATACCGTAAGAAGTCCATGTAATAGTTGCCGATGAGGCAGTGTTAGGCCCCAGTATTCCCCCGATAGGGTTCCAGCTGTATGACGCTGCCGGAATTGTACTGGTAGCGGTGTAAGATTTTACATCGCCTTGGCAGCTAACTGAGTCGCCTCCAAATGTAACCACCGGAACAGCTCCCACCGTAATAGTGGTGGTATAGGTTCCCCCTGTTGCTGTCAGGGTTACCGTATACGTACCCGGAGTGGTGTAAGTGTGTATGGGATTACAATCCGGACTTGTCCCTCCATCGCCGAAAGTCCACGAGTAGGAAGGGCCTGAGAGTTGACTGTAAAACTGCACAATTACCGGTGCGCAACCACCGTTGGTAGTGTAAGTGAAACCCACCGCGGGCGGCGATTCCATTAAAGTGTAAGATTCAACCCCGAGCCTCTCGGAGTATCCTGAGTTTCCCCGCAGCGGTTGCAGGGTAAACAGCAGGAAGAGCATAAGCCAGCTAAAAATAGAAAATTTGTGTTTCATGTCAAGAATTATAGGTTAGACATTATATATCTCAACAAATTTATCCTGAGTCTATCGGCTAGAAATACGCATATTGTATGATTTTTTAAAAGAAAGTGCGGGTTTTTGTAATACTAAAGTCGTAGTTAGAGGATTGCATTTGGAAATGAATAATGCCTGATAAAAGCGAAACTTTTTTCTTTAACTTCAATAAATACGCGCTATAGCAACGGGAATTCTCAATTTGTGATTAAGGGTAATTAGAACGAATGAACTATAGTGTTTGTTTTTTTTTAAATTTGGACAAAAAAATTACAATAGGGGAGGTGTGTATGTTTTTTGCAGATTGTTGGTGTTCTTTTAGTGATTAATGGTGCAGATAAATCACTGGTTTCGGTACTGTAGTGTGGTAGCTGAAAATGTGGATAAATGTAATCCAGCATTACTTTTTAGCACTTTAGTTCACTCCAAGAGCAAAAAATCTAAATGTAATTTCGTGTTACTCGACTGTTATTTTTCGTAAAATTTTTTACTATTTATTTAAAGCATTGTATTTAGTTTGTACCTTCGTTTGCGCTTGTAGTTAATAATTAAGCCTTTAGAACACGCGGTGATAAAACAAACCTTCCAGACACGGAAAGAGGAAACGAGCCTAAAAAAACTGTACTTAATTGTGGTGGTTATGCTAATAGCCTCCATGACAAGTGTTTATGGGCAATGTGATACTACCGTTCCTGCTTTTGTGGCTGATTTAAGGGGCAACCCTGATAGCGTGTGGATAAGTCCTAGCGTTTCAAGAAAGGATAACTGTTGTGGTACGAGCAACCCTGACCGTTGTATCAAGTTCACCGTCTATTTAGATTCTTTATCTCAAGGTATCCGTTTCGATTTTCATTCGGGCGCGGTTCCTTCAGGTTCGTTGTTTTATCAAATAGGGTGCGGTCCTTCATACGCCGTTGGAGCTGATATATGTTTGAATGGGGTAGGACCTCACGTTCTTACTTTTTGTAAGCCGGGTAATAATCAAAACGAGTATAGTATAACAGCAATACCGGCACCGCAAATTTCACCAGGTATCACCGTTTCAATGGCCTGTGTAGGTAGAATTAGTGTTAGTGGATTGGTGGAGGATAGTATTACCTGGGAGTCGGTTCCTTACAATGCTACCTATAATAGTTTTTTAAATTGCACAAGCGGTTGCGATAGTGTAACTGTTACACCGTCAGGAACTTTCCCGTCTTCAATTAATTATAGGGCGTGTGGTCCCATATTAGGAGGTTGTGCCGGCACTTCGTTTTGTGACACGGTTACTGTATATTTTGTTACCGATTTAGCTGTACAGATATTACCTCAAAACCCAACTATTTGTTTTGGGGATACCGCAACTACCATCACTGCCCACGGTACGGGGGGGCTAAGACCCTATAAATTTTACTGGAGCCATATAGGAGGTAGTGGCTTAGGCGATAGTGTTCAATATGTAGACACGGGAACCTATATCGTTTCTTTGCTCGACTCGTTAGGATGCTCCTTCGCAAGAGATACCGTAGTTGTTACAGGCTATTCGAGTAGTATTTTGGCCCATGCCGGTATTGATACTTTTGTTTGCCGAAGTGACGGGGTGCTGCAACTGAATGGTTCAGTACAACAAGCTACCGGAGGTATTTGGTCGGGAACGGGAACATTTTCTCCCGCCGCCACCACCTTAAATGCAAACTATACGCTTAGCGCAGCAGATTTATTATTAGGCCAAGCCACGTTAAGTTTGATTACTACGGGTAATGGTACTTGCCCTGCGGATACAGATATTGTAGTGATAACTGTTGAAGAAAATCCGTTAGGTAATTTTACCGGCCCTGATACTGTTTGTCAGTTTGAAACTCACTCTTATTTAACTGGTGCGTCATTAACCGATTCATTCACTTGGAGTGTTACCGGAGGTAGTATCGTTGGGTCGAATTCGCAGAATGCTGTTTTTGTTAAATGGGATACAATAGGCATAGGAACTATTACCCTTTATCGTCGTTCAAACCAAACGTATTGTGATACGACTGTAATAGACACGGTTTGGGTGTTCGAGACTCCAAAACCATCCATAGCAGGACCTGATTCAGCCTGTGAGTTTGAATCAGTAGTATATTCTTTACCATTTAGCGCCGGACAAACATATTCATGGTCGGTTTCAGGCGGCGCTATTACAAGCGGCCAATCAACTAACTCGGTAAATGTTTTTTGGAACAGTTACGGCACGGGTATTATTACTGTTTCAGTTACCAATCCAAATGGTTGCGATAGTACCGTGAGTGATAGTATTCTTATTGTTCAAAAACCAACACCTTCTATCAGCGGTTTTGATTCATCATGTAGTAATAAAATATATACTTATGCTGTAACCAACATTGCCGGAAATAGTTACAACTGGTCAATCTCAAACGGAACTTTAATTACCGGACAAGGTACTAATTCAGTAACCGTATTTTGGGATACTGTTGGAACGGGAGTAATAACATTAACCCAGACTTCAGCTTTTGGCTGCGATAGCACAGTAGCCGATACGGTAGTTATATTATATACCCCCGCACCTGTAATCACGGGGCCTGATACAGCGTGCCATAATAGTATTATGAGGTACAGCGTACCTGCTGTTGATAACGATACTTATTTATGGTCTGTTAGTAATGGAACAATCGTTGCAGGGCAAGGCACCCGTCGTATAGATGTTCTTTGGGGTACTGTAGGAACGGGCGTTGTAACGCTCACCCAAACATCCCTTTTAGGTTGCGACAGCACGGTGAGCGATAGTATAGTTATTATTTATACCCCTGCACCTGTAATTACAGGACCTGATACGGCTTGCCATAATAATATCTATACTTTTAGTGTACCCAGTGTAGTAGGTGATACTTATACATGGTCAGCAAGTAATGGAAGCATTATTAGCGGACAAGGCACTAATAGCATTACCGTTGCCTTTGATACGGTGGGTACCGGAACGGTTACTATCCTCCAAATGTCACCGACTGGTTGTGATAGTACAATAAGTGCAACCGCAGTAGTGCTTTATACTCCTGCACCTATTATCAGTGGTCCCGATACCGCGTGTCATAATAAGATTTATACTTTTAGTGTACCTAGTGTAGTTGGCGATACTTATTCATGGTCAGCAAGTAATGGCAGTATTATTAGCGGACAAGGCACTAATAGCATTACCGTTGCATTCGATACGGTGGGTACCGGAACTGTAACTTTAACTCAAACATCCCCCGCCGGCTGTGATAGTACTATAAGTACAACCGCAGTAGTACTTTATACCCCTGCACCTATTATCAGTGGTACCGATACCGCGTGTCATAATAATATCTATACTTTTAGTGTACCCAGTGTAGTTGGAGATACTTATACATGGTCAGCAAGTAATGGCAGTATTATTAGCGGACAAGGCACTAATAGCATTACCGTTGCCTTTGATACGGTGGGTACCGGAACGGTTACTATCCTCCAAATGTCACCGGCCGGCTGTGATAGTACTATAAGTACAACCGCAGTAGTACTTTATACTCCTGCGCCTATTATCAGTGGTCCCGATACGGCGTGTCATAATAAGATTTATACGTTCAATGTACCTAATGTAGTTGGCGATACTTATTCATGGTCAGCAAGTAATGGCAGTATTATTACCGGACAAGGCACTAATAGCATTACCATTGCATTCGATACGGTGGGTACCGGAACGGTTACTTTAACTCAAACATCCCCTGCCGGTTGTGATAGTACTATAAGTGCAACCACAGTAGTACTTTACACCCCTGCACCTGTAATCACAGGACCTGATACCGCTTGTCACAATAATATCTATACTTTTAGTGTACCCAGTGTAGTTGGTGACACTTATACATGGTCAGCAAGTAATGGCAGTATTATTAGCGGACAAGGCACTAATAGCATTACCGTAGCATTCGATACGGTGGGTACCGGAACAGTAACTTTAACTCAAACATCCCCCGCCGGTTGCGATAGTACTGTAAATAGCACCATTACTATTTTATACACCCCTGCACCTGTGATAACAGGCACCGACACAGCTTGTCACAATAAGATATATACCTACACGACAGCCAACATCGGAGGGGATACTTACAACTGGTCCGTAACGAACGGAACGATCATAGCGGGTCAGGGCACTAACAGCATCGATGTGATGTTAGACACCGTTGGCAATAGTGTAGTAACGGTTACCCAGACGAGCCCCTTGGGTTGTGACAGCACAGTAAGAGATACAATAACCGTTATCTATACTCCGGTTCCGATTATCTTGGGCGACGACACGACTTGTCATAACAACATTTACACGTATACGACAGCCAACATCATCGGCGACACCTATAGTTGGAACACCGCCAACGGAACCATCATCTCAGGACAGGGAACTAACAGTGTAGATGTGTTGTGGGGTACAGCAGGAACGGGAACAATCACCCTTACCCAGACCTCATCACTGGGCTGTGACAGCACTGTAAATAGCACCATTACGATATTATACACCCCTGCACCTGTGATAACAGGCACCGACACGGCTTGTCACAATAAGATATACACCTATACGACTGCCAACATCGGCGGGGATACTTACAACTGGTCCGTAACGAACGGAACGATCATAGCGGGTCAGGGCACTAACAGCATCGATGTGA